>CBDTYX010000035.1:0-11974 GCA_965364745.1 uncultured Desulfovibrionaceae bacterium
AAGCAGCGCGGCCAGCGCGGCGCGAAAATCCGCGGGCAGGGGCAGTTCAAAATGCATCGCTTCGCCGTTTTCCGGGTGGCGAAAGGCCAGGCGGCGGGCATGAAGCATTTGCCGCGCGGCCACCAGCGGACCTTCCGCCTTTCGGGCGGGGGGCGCGGCAGGCAGGCCCGCCGCCCCGCCGGGGGGCAGATGGGTTTGGCCGCCATAGGCGCGGTCGCCCCACAAGGGATGGCCCAGGTGGGCAAGGTGGACGCGGATTTGGTGCGTGCGGCCGGTGAGGATGTTTACATTGAGGAGGGCGAAGCGGCCGCGCGGATCGGCATGGACGGTCGCGTAGCGGGTGACGGCTTCCCGGCCTCCGGACTGCACGGCCATACGGGTTTTGCTCGTGGGATGCCGGGCGAGCGGCGCGTCGATTTCCCCCGCCGGGGGGCGAGGCGCGCCGTGCGTGAGGGCCGCGTAAGATTTTTCCACCTCCCGGCCGGCAAATTGTTCGGCCAGGCGCAAGCGGCATTTTTCGGTGCGGGCGATGAGCAGAAGTCCGCTGGTGTCCTTATCCAGGCGGTGCACAATGCCGGGGCGTTCGCCTCCGCCTTCCAGGTCCGGAAAGTGATGCAGCAGGCGGTGGACCAGGGTGCCTTGCGGGCAGCTGGGGCAGGGGTGGACCGTGAGCCCGGCCGGCTTGTTGACGACCAGGATATATTCGTCGCGGTAGATGATTTCCAGATCGCCCTGCTCGGGAGTGAGCTTGGAAGTTTGCGGCGGCGCATGGAGAATGAGTTCGTCGGCTTCGCGCACCACAGCTTTGGGGCTTCGGCAGACCTCGCCGTTAAGCCGGGCCCGTCCTTCCTGAATGTGTTTTTTGCATTGCTCGCGCGAGAGGCCCGCTTCCGCGGCCAGGTCGGCCAGGGCGCGGTCCAGACGGCAGCCGTCCAGCTCCGGCGGGATGGTGAAAGTCAGAAGGGTGTCGCGCATAATCAAACCAGTTTAAATCCAAACCGGATTACATGCAAACTGGGGTTACTGTCCCAGACAGCTCGTTGGCGCGCCATAAGCGGCATAGCCATGCTTAGGCGTGACAACGCCGGAAAATTCAATGTCAAACAGGTCCGGGGAACGGAGAGGTTCGGAGAGGGGGAAGCTAAAGGGACGGGCCCCTTTTGGTTCCCCCTCTCCGTTAATGCTTTACGCCTGCAGCTTATCCAGCAGGGTTTTGAGGTTTTGGGCCATGTTGGCCAGCTCCTGCACGGCGGCAGAGGATTCGAGCATGCCGTGGCTGGTTTCGCCGGCAATGGCGTTGATTTCATCCACGGCGCGGGTGATTTCCTCGGAAGTGGCGGACTGTTCTTCAGCCGCGGTGGCGATGCCGGCGATGAGCTCGGTGGTGTGCGCGGCAAAGTGGACAATTTCGTTAAGGGCGCTGCCCGATTCCGAGGCCAGTTCCGTGGCTTTGGCCACGCCCTGGGCCGCGGCGGACACGCGTTTGACGTTATCGCTGGTGGAGGTCTGGATGCGTTGAATGCTGGAGCCCACTTCCACAGTGGCGGACATGGTTTTTTCAGCCAGTTTGCGCACTTCGTCGGCCACCACGGCGAAGCCGCGTCCGGCTTCACCGGCCCGGGCCGCTTCAATGGCCGCGTTGAGGGCCAGCAGGTTGGTCTGGTCGGCAATGTCGGAAATCACGTTCATGATGTCGCCGATGGCTTCGGCCTGGGCCCCCAGGTCTTCGGTGCTGACTTTCATGTCTTCAGCCACGCGGTGCACGTCGCCGATGGCGGCGATGACGTTGTTGACCAGATTGGCGCCCTGGGTGGCTTTTTCTTTGGTATTCTCAGCTTCCTGGCTGGCCTGGCCGGCGTTGCGGGCAACTTCAAGCACGGTGCTGTTCATTTCTTCCATGGCCGTGGCTGTGGAGGCGGCGTTTTCGCGCTGTCTTTCCGTGCCCTGGCTGACTTCTTCCACCTGGGCCGAGAGCTGCTCGGAAGCGGCGGCCACACGGTTGGAGATGTCCAGAGCCTGGGTGGCCACATCCACAATGGTGCGCTGGGTGGACTTAATGGCGGTCAAGTCGGTGATGAGCTGGAGAACAAAGGCCACCTGACCTTTTGCATCCAGCATGGGAATGGAGCTATAGCTGATATCCAGGCGTTTGCCGTCGGGGTGGGCCACGGTTTCCGCGCTGGCGGGTTTGCCGGTTTTGTAGGCCTTGGTCAGGGCGCAAGCGGCTGTGCCGTCGTCTTCGCGACGGAAGACCTCGCCGCAGGTTTTGCCGCGATAGTTCGAGCCCGCCAGTTCTTCGGCCACGTTGTTGACGTAGCAGATTTTCATATCCTTATCCAGGATGACCGCCGGCGCCGGAATGCTGTCGATAATGGCGAGGAAGCGATCCAGAATGGAGTTGGTGCCCTGGACAAGGTGCGCGTATTCGCCGCTGAAGCGGGTGGGGTCGCCCTTGGCGTCAATGTGTCCGGTGCCTATGTTTTGCTCAAGGGTCGCATATTCGTCGATCACGGCTTTAAGGGTTGCGGGGATGGCGCGCAAAGCGTCGGCCAGCTTGCCGATTTCGTCTTTGCTGTGCACTTTGAGCGTCCCGGAAAGGTCGCCCTTGGCGATTTTATCCGCATAGTCCATGCCGCTTTTCAGGCCGCGCAGGACCGGCATAAGAATGAGGAAGGTGACGATGGCGCCGATCACAATAGCGATGACGGACAGGATGACGGCGTCGTCGCGCAGCGCGATGAGGCCGGAAAACACGTCGTCGCTTTCGGCCTGAATGGCCACGGTTATGCCGGAAAAGGCCTCTTTTTCATAATAGTTGAACACCGGCACGCCGTTGTTGCCCACAAATTCTTTGATGCCGGGCTCTTTGGCCGCGACCATTTCTTTATAATAGGGAAGGGAGTGGAGCGTATCGTTGAGCACCCACTCTTTGTTTTTGTGGGCCACGATCAGGCCGTTGGCGTCCAGAAGGAAGCCGTAGCCGTGTTGGCCCACTTTGATGGGCGCGATGTTTTTATTGTAAAGGCGCTCTAGGGAAATCACGCAGTAGGCGACGCCCACGATTTTTCCGTCGATTTTCACCGGCGCGGCCGCGGCCAGGATGGCGTCGTTGCTTACGCTGCTTTTATAGGGCGGAGCCAGGAAGGGCTTATCGGCGATGGCTGACTTAAAATAGTTGCGATCGCTGAAGTCGCGGCCGATGGTGCTTTCATCGGAGGAAGCCACCACAATGCCGTTGGCGTCCATGAGCGAGAGGCGGGAAAAGTCATCATAGCTCCGGGTCAGGTGAGTCAGGGTCGGGGTCATGGTTTTGGCGTAAGTCTCGTCGTGGATGTCGCCCCGGTAGAAATTAACGATATCCGCGCGCTCGGCGGTGCGCACGATGTCGCTGACCGCGCTGGTGGCCATGTCGTTAACGGCCCGCGTCAGGGCGCCGGCTTCGCCGCCCATGTTGTCCACCATGGCGGCGTGGAGGCTTTCCGCGGCGTTGCGGTAGGAAATGTATCCTATTGCGCCGGAGATCAAAATGATCAAAAGTATTAAAGGCAGTTGAATTTTTATTCTCAAACTCATGAGACTATCCCCTTTTGGCGCTCGGGCGTTTGCCTGAGCGTAATATTTTCAAAAATACGTGAAACCCCTTCCACTCAGCGCGCTTTGAGTCGCGTTTGCCTGCCGGTCTTTTGCGGCGCCGGCAAAATAACTGCAAACGCATTTTTCGAAGAGCGCGGTTTGGGGAGATGATATATACTTATATAAAAAAGAAAAGAGGCGGGGATTTTTTTGCAGGTGGTTTTTTGGTAAAAACGAAGCCGGACGCCGGTAAAATGCATTTTTTACCGTCTGTACGGAAGCAAGCCATATTTTAATGAGACTGTTTTGTAAGGTTTTGCTTAAGCTGGAGCCGGCAACGGCTATAGCCCGCGCTCACGCAGGCAGGATTTGATGGCGGCCACTACGCCGGTTATGTCCAGCGCGCCGGTGTCCACCAGCGCGGCGTCCGGCGCCGGGCGCAAGGGATCCACGGGGCGGCCCCGGTCCTGCTCATCACGGGCCTTGATTTGAGAAAGGATGAGTTCAAAATCGGCCGGGCGGCCTTGCGCTTTGAGCTGCAAAAAGCGTCGCTCGGCGCGTACTTCCGGGGCTGCGTCCAGAAAGAATTTATGCCGGGCCTGCGGGAAAACCTTGGTGCCCATGTCCCGGCCCTCGCACACCAGCGGGGTGCTGCGTCCGATGCGTTGCTGGGCGCTTTGCAAAAAGCGGCGCACATCGGGCAACACAGCCAGGCGCGAAGCCCTGGCCGCCACTTCTTCCGTGCGGATCTCCCCGCCCACGGGCCGGCCGTTGACTGTAAGCGTTGAAGCGTCGCCCGCGCCCGTAAGCTGAAAATCAAGGCCGGACATGATCGCGCCGCGATCCGCCTCGCTGCCCGCAAGGGCCGCGTCGTCGAGGTGCAGACTTAAAGTGCGGTACATGGCCCCGGTGTCCAGGTAGGCCAGGCCCAGATCCCTGGCCAGGATTTTGGCGATGGAGCTTTTGCCCACTCCGGCCGGGCCGTCAATGGTGATGATTCTGGGCTCGCTAATTTCGCTCATGCCCCACCCCACTTGTGCGTTCAAGCCGCGAACACGGCCTGCAAGGCCTTGACCAGAGCCGCGTTTTCCTGCGCCGTGCCTATGGAGATGCGCAGGTGCTCCGGCAGATTATAGCCCGAAGAGAGTGGCCGGACAATGATCCCGCGCTGCAGGAGCGCCTCGAACACTTCCCTGGCCGGGCGCGGCGGCTTGACCAGCAAAAAGTTGGATTGCGACGGCCAAACCTCGCAGCCCAGTTTTTTTAATTCCGCGCTGAGCCAGGTTCGCCCCTCGCGGGTGACGCGCAGGGTTTCCTGATAAAAGGCGGTATCTTCCAAAGCGGCCAGGCCCGCTTCTTCAGCGGCCAAGCTCACGGCAAAGGGAATGCTCACATTGCGCAAAACCCCGGCCAGTTCCGGGTGCATCAGGCCGCAGCCCAGGCGCAGCCCCGCCAGACCGTAGCTTTTGGAAAAGGTGCGCAACACGGCCACATTGGGAAAGTCGTTAAGCCTGGGCAGCAGCGAGTGGGCGGCTGCATCAGCGCAAAAATCCATGTAGGCCTCATCAATGACCAGCAGGCAGTAAGGCGGCAAGGCTCGGGCCAGCGCCTCAAGCTCGGCCGCCGGCGGGCAAAAGCCCGTGGGGTTGTCCGGCGTGGTCACAAAGACAATGGCCGTGCGCTCATCCACCAGGGCCGACAAATCGTCCCAGGGAAAGGAAAAGTCCGCCCGCAGCGGGGCCTGGCGAAACTCCACGCCGCAGAGCCTGGCCTGGAGCTGGTAAACGCTGAAGCAGGGCTTAAAGGCTACAATATTATGCTCACCCGGCGCCGCCTTGACCCGAATGAGCAGGTCGATAATGCCGTTGGAGCCACAGCCGGGCACAACGCAAGCCGGATCAAGCCCGAAACGCCGGGCCATGGCCGCTTGCAGACGGGGCACGCCCGATTGCGGGTAGCGGAAAATCAGCCCCGCATTGTCCTTAAGCGCCTTTTGCACCAGAGGCGAAGCCCCCAGCGGATTTTCGTTGCTGGCCAGTTTGATGACGTCGGAAAGTCCGTAGCGTTCCTTGATTTCCGCGATGGTCAGGCCGGGCACATACGGGGAGAAGGCCTGGGCTTCCGGCCGCACAGCCCTGGCATTAGTGGAATTGCTCATGTGATTTTCTGTCCTTGCCTATAAAGTTTGCGCCGCCACCTTACTCCGATACTTTTCCGTAGGCAAGCCGGGGGAGAGACGCGGCAGCCGGGGGAGCGGGAACCTTAAGGGGCCTAGCCCCTTGGGGTTCCCCTTCCCCGGCGTTCACGCAAAAAAATGGGGCGTCCTTTTGCAAAGACGCCCCATTTTCTTGAGTGGGGAAGACACTGGTCCGCGAGTTGTTTAGAAAGTCACGCTCGCGTCCCCCATGTTCTTATCAGGAAAGCCAATGTTAGGTTATTCGGTTTCCCGGTTAAAGGTTATTTTTCCAAACATCCGAGGCCTGTTACACGCCGGCGATGAGAGACAGGGCCAGGCGGGGCAGGCTGTTGGCCTGGGACAGCATGGATACCGCCGATTGGGACAGGATCTGCTGCCGTACGAATTCAGTCATTTCCAGGGACACGTCCACGTCGGAAATCTGCGCTTCCGCCGCCTGGAGGTTGTCAGCCTGGATCTGCAGGTTGCTCACCGTATTTTCCAGCCGGTTTTGCAACGAGCCCAAGGATGCCCTGATTTTATCCTTGGAAATGATGGCGTAGTTTAGGGCTTCCAGAGCCGCCTTGGCCAGAGACTGGGTGGAAATGGCGAAGCCCGCTCTGGAGGCGCCGGCCGCCGCGCCCAGGCCCAGAGCCGAGGCGGTGGCGTTGCCGATTTTAATGTAATAATAGTCCTTGGCCGAATCGTTGCCGCTGCCGAAGTGCACCAGCAGCTTGCCCTTGGATTCCAGGCCCGTGCCGTCGAACTTGTCGCCGGACAGGTTGCCGTTTAAGAGCGCCACGCCGCTGAAGGCCGTGGCATTGGCGATTCGGGTTATTTCCGAAGCCATGGCCTGATATTCGGATTCGATGATCAGGCGCTGGTCGGAGTTGTAAGTGCCGGTGGCCGCCTGTTCGGCCAGTTCCTTCATGCGGATGAGTATTTCGTCAATAACGCCCAGAGAGTTGTCCGCGGTCTGGATGAGGGAAATGGCATCGTTGGCGTTGCGCACGCCCTGGTTAAGGGCCGCGATTTCGGCGCGCATCAGTTCGCGCACGGCAAGACCGGCCGCGTCGTCGCCCGCGTTCATTACCCTGAGACCGGAAGCCAGCTTGCGCACGGAATTGGACAGCGCGCCGTAGCTGGAGCTCAAACTCCGGGCGGCGCTCATGGCCGCCAGGTTATGGTTGATGATAAGAGACATGACCATTCCTCCCTGAATGTATCACGGCTTCCTTGCTCATGTGGGGGCGTGGTCACGTGGCTCTCTCACCTCCTTATGGACCAGAGTTTCTCCCCTCCCCACTCGCCGTCCTGATCGGCCGGCTATGGCGGGACTTTAGGGCAGCTGGGAAATTTTTTTTAATTCGCGATTAATATTCTGATTTTACAGGAGTTATTTTTTGGGGAAGACCGCTGGGGAGGCAGGAGCTGCAAACTCAGCCCCCGCCTCATTAGGGCATTTTTCAATTGAAAATAGTTTGTCGGCAAAATGCTCCGGCAACGTGCAGCAAGGCGAAACGCCGCCACGGCGAAGGAGCAGGCAAAGTTTATTTTCGTCGTCGCCTCCAGCGGCGCGGAAGCGCAGTGCGGCATGGCCGTCCAGGCGAGTTTTCGCGCCTTACGGATGAGGGCCGCGGGGGGCGGCAAAGTTATTTGCGCGGCTCAAACCCGGGATTCGGGAAAGGATTGGGCCAGAATCGCGGCCGCGGCGCTGTATTCAAAAAGATCTATGTGTTTTTTGACCCTGGCGATGACCGCTTCGATTTCCGGGCCGTAGTCTTTGCCCGCAAGGCTGTCCAATTCGGCGCTGACGTTGTCGTAGTCGTGCTGCATAAGGGCGGCGCTTAGCCTCTGTACGTTTATTTTCAGTGAGGCGGCGTCGCCCCGCGCTTTGGCAGCGGGCATGCTGTTTTCCGCGAGCGCTTCCTCGAGGTGGCGGTAGAGTTCTTGCATCCGCTCGACAAAGGCCGGCAGGAGCTCCCGGCAATGGGCGACGTTTTCGGACACGGCGGCTTTTTCCAGATCATAGGCCGCTTCGGACAGCTTAAACGCGCCGATGTTGGCTAGTGAACTTTTCAAGCCGTGCACATGAATGGCGAGATCGCGCAGCTGTTCTTTTTTCATAAGCTCGCTGAGCAGCACCGTGATCAGGGGTATTTTGTCGCGCATGAGCGCGAGCACGTGTTCGTAGGCTTTTTGTTGCCCGCCGATGGCGTCCAGGCCGGCGGAGACGTCGATGATGCTCAAGGCGGCCAGCTTTTGCAGGGGTTCTGAGAGTTCCGGGCCGGGGCGGCCGTTAAAGGCGGCACTTTGTTTAAACTCTTGTTTGCGTTTGTCTTTGGGCAGCCAGGCGAATAAAATTCTGGACAGTTCATCTTTGCGGATGGGTTTGCTTAAAAAATCGTTCATTTTGTTGGCGAGCATGGTTTCTTTGGCGTCGGCCGCCGCATTGGCCGTCAGGGCCACGATGGGGATATCCTCATAATATTGCCCCATGGCTCTGATTCTTGCCGTGGCCTGCACGCCGTCCATCTCCGGCATCATGTAGTCCATAAAAATCAGATCGTAAGCGGTTTCTCGGACTTTGACGAGGCTTTCCGCGCCGGAAGAGGCGAGGTCGGCGTTAATGCCGTGCAGGGTTTTGAGCATGCCGGCGGCCACATGCAGGTTGATTTCATTGTCATCGACAATGAGCACCCGCGTCGCGCTGTCGTAAAATATGTCCATGTCGGCGGAGTTTTGTCCGGGCTCGGCCGCGTCGCCCGGCACCTTGGGAATGACGACTGTAAAAACGCTGCCCTCGCCGTAGCGGCTTTGCACGGAAATGCTTCCGCCCATGAGTTCCAGCAGGCTCTTGCAAATGGACAGCCCCAGACCAGAGGCCTGCGTGTTGCGGTGCTGCACGGGGTCGACCTGAGTGAAAGGCTCAAATAAAAAAGGCAGGCTCTCCGCTTTTATGCCGACGCTTGTGTCGGAAACGGTAAAGCGCAGGGTATGTTCTTCGGGGTACAGGCGCAGGGTCACCGAGCCTTCGGAAGTGAATTTGACGGCGTTGCTGAGCACATTGAGCAGCACCTGCCGGATGCGCAAGTCATCTCCATAGAGGTAGGCGGGAATGTCGCCCTGCGGCTCATACTTGAAGGCCAGGCCCTTTTCGTCGGCCAGATAGGAGATCAGGGACACGACATTGTCGAGCATGGCCTGCAGATTGAAATGGGTCGGGTTGAGAGGCATTTTGCCGGCTTCCAGCTTGGAGAGATCCAAGATGGCGTTAATGGTGCTTAAGAGCTCGTCAGAGGAGCTTTTGATGTCGTTGACATATTTGCGTTGCTGTTCGGTAAGCGGTTCGCCGTGCAGGAGAATTTCGGCAATGCCCAAGATCGCGTTCATGGGCGTGCGGATTTCATGGGACATGTTGGCGAAGAATTGGTTTTTGGCCTGAGCCCCGGCCAGGATTTTTTCTTTTTCCACCCTGGTCTGGGCGGCTTTCAGGTTCAAATCGTGCACGTGGGCCATTTGCTCCAGCATTTGCTGCAATGAGGTTTGCATGCTGTCCAGTTCAATGATGTTGGTGGCCTCTGTGCCCGCGGCATCTTCGCCGTCAAGGGCGAAGTCCAGGCCGGCGGCGGCTTTGTTAAAGTTGGCGGTCAGCCGCTTGATGGGGCGCACGATGTTTCTGGCGGTGAAAAAGATGCAGAACACCAGCAGCACCAGGCCCAGGATGCTGGCGGAAATGATGATTTCAAAAGAGAGGTGCGTGGCCGCGTGCAGTTCGTCAATGGGAATGTCGAGATACAGATAAAAGGTCTGGCTCGCGGCTTCTGAAGTAATAGGATACAGGCCGATGAGCGAATTTTTTTCAAAGAACGGCGAAAAATCTTCTTTCAAGAGTGTGGCCCCGCAGCGTAGCGTGTTTTCGAGCTCAATGGGGTCTTTGAATTTGTATTCCAAAAGGGAGCGCCCGGCTTCCTGGGGGGGTGAGGAATAAAGAATGTCGCCTTCGCGGGAGAGCAGCATAAATTTTTGCTGGTTGCCGAGATTTATGGAAGTTGAATTGAAAATATCTTTGTAGTGGATGCCCAGGGCCACACAGCCCAGTTGTTTTTGACCGGAGAAAACAGGGTAGGTGATGGCTCCGGACAGGTCGTCGTGCCCCTCCGGCGTGCAATCTTCCAGAATATTGATAAACATCTTGTCTTTGGGCAGATCGTCCTTCAGCCACGGCGAGCACTTGGGCTCCGCAGCGGGGTCTGCGGCGGCGGGCCGTACATCTTCCGGGGTCATGCTCTCGCGCGGCAGGGTTTTATAATACTCCATGCCGTCCGGAAAAACGCCGGGCTCAAAAATAAGCCAGGCCTGATGGAAAATGGGGTCGGCGACCATCAGCGACATAAGCGCCTCATCGGCTTTAGTTTCGGCGTTCGGAGCCTGATAGTCTATTTTCGTGGAGAGGTGCGCGCCGGCAAATTGCACGGCGGCGGCCATGGCGTTTAATTTATACACGGCCTGCGCCACGGTTTGCTTGGCGGCCTGCCGGGTGAGCTCTTTGGCGGAGTTGGCGGCGTGCAGGTAGATGACGTTGTTAATGGTGAAAATCACCAATGAAAAAATCAGGACGAGGGGCAGCAGGGTGGCAATGAGGATGCGGGCGAAAATGGTGGTTTTCATGGTCTGGAGTTTTGTCCTTATATATTTGGCCCGCCGGCCAGAAGGATGACGATGAACAAAATGGAAGCCGCGTACAACAAAGGGTGAACCGAGCGCCATTTACCCATAAAGATCTGGATGATGATGTGGCCCATGACCCCGGCAATGACCCCGCCGAAGATGCTGCCGGAAACAGGCAGGAACAGCAGGGTCAAAAATGAGGGACAGCTCTCTTCAAAATTTCGCCAGTCAATTCTGTGCACCAGAGGCAGCATGAAACTGCCGGCGATGATCAGGGCCGGCGCTCCGGCCGCGCTGGGAATGGAGTTGAAAAAATTGGCCAGGGGCAGGCAGCCCAAAAACATGAGGCCGGTGACGCAGGCGGTTAGCCCGGTGCGCCCGCCCGACAGGATGCCGGTGATGGATTCAATGAAGGTGGTGCAGGGCGTGGTGCCCATGAGCGCGGCAAGGCCGCCGCCCAAAGAGGTGCAGATAAGCGTTTTGTCCAACTTGCTTTTGCAGCCTTTACGTCGAAAAGCGTCCATTTCCTTGCCGTCAAAAATCAGCGCGTCGGGCACCTGCCCGATGCCGATGATGGTGCTGATGGAGTCGACGATATTGGTTAAAAGCACCATAAGACAGGCCAGCACGGCCAAAAGCGCCCTCCCCGGATCGGCGAACAGGGACCCCAGGCCGGGTTGGTCGAAAAAGGACATGAACACATTGCCCAACGCGGTGAGCGGCGTAAAATCAATCAGATTAATGCCGTGCAGCTCGGTGATGTTTAAAGGAATGCCGATGAATGTGATCGTGATTACGCCCACGGGAATGGCGGCGTAGTCTTCGCGGGTTTTGGCGCCCATGGCCAGTAGAACGAGCATGATTAGAAGGCCGCCCAGGGACAGGGCCTGATGGGTGGAGAGGCTGCGGGCTATGCCGGGCGTGACGAACGAATTGCTGATGATCGCGCCGGTTTCCATGATTTCATACTGCCCCACCGGGGTGGTGAACATGAGAAAGCCGGCGTTTTTAATGCCCAAATAAGCTATGAACAGACCCAAACCGGCGGCCGTGGCCAGCTTTAGATGCTGCGGGATGGCGTTGACCATGGATTTTCGCAAGGGACTGAGCATGAGCAGCGCGTGCAGCAGGCCGGAGATAAAAGTAAGGGCGAGTCCTTCTTTCCAGTGAAAACCCAGGCCCAGGCATACCGAATAGATGATGAGCGTGTTCAGGCCCATGCCCGGGGCCATGGCGAAGGGCGTATTGGCCACAAGGCCCGTGAGCAGAGAGCAGACCGCCGCGGTAAGCGCCGTGGCCGCGAAGGCTCCGGCCACCGGCATGCCGGCTTCCGCCGCGATGCTGGGATTGACGAACAAGATGTACGACATGGTCAAAAAGGTGGTCACGCCGCACAGCATTTCTTTGGGCGCGGAAACGCCATGCTGCTTCAACTGAAAAAGGCGTTCCATCATGATCTCCCGGGGTAGGGGTGCCGGCTTACCTTAGCGACTTCAGCGGCATGCTTAAGGAAAATATCAGTAATATACGGGTCAAAATGGCTGCCCCGGTTTT
>CBDTYX010000036.1:0-11797 GCA_965364745.1 uncultured Desulfovibrionaceae bacterium
GGGGGGAGCGTTTTAGAATATTTATAGTTGGGAAATTTTAAACTGTGCCCAATAAGGGCTAAGGAAAGGGTGGGGTCCGATGAGGGGAAACCTCAAGGGGCGAGCCCCTTGTGGTTTCCCCTCATCGGAAGGTAACTTAAAAACCCAAAGGACACGCGTACATGACCGGCGCATTTCGCGGCGAACGCTTGCACATCGCTATTCTGGGTCGGTGCAATACCGGCAAATCCACTTTGCTCAACCTTCTGGCCGGGCAAAACGCGGCCATTGTTTCACCTGAGCCGGGCACCACGGGCGACCCGGTGCCGCTGTCTTTTGAGCTGCACCCCTTGGGGCCGGTGACCCTGTACGATACGGCCGGGCTTGATGAAACTTCGGAACTGGGCGCTTTGCGGCGCGAGGCCGGGCGTAAAGTGCTGGGACGCGCGGACCTGGCCGTGGTGGTCACGGATGAGCAGGGCGTCGGAGAGTGGGAAAAAGACATCTGCGCTTCGCTCAAAATCTTGGGCACGCCGTTTTTATTGATTTTCAACAAAGTGGATCTGGCGGCTCCCTCTCCGCAGGATCTTAACTGGTGTGCGAAAAACAATATCCACTGCATGAGTGTTAGCGCAAGTCAGCCGCAAAATCCGGCCTTTTTGCGGAAAGCATTGGTGCGCCTGGCTCCGGACGCGGTTAAACAGCCGCCGCTGGTCAAGGATATTTTAACGCCCGGCGGTGCGGTCATTTGTGTGACGCCCATTGACGCTTCCGCGCCCAAGGGACGGCTTATCGCGCCGCAGGTGCAAACTCTGCGCGAACTGGTGGATAATCATCACCCGGCGGTGGTCGTGCAGCACACGGAGCTGTCGCGGGTTCTTGAACTGATGCGCGAGCCGCCCGACCTGGTCATTACCGACTCTCAGGTAGTGCGGGAGGTGGCGGCGGTTTTACCCCAAAACGTGCGCCTGACCACGTTCTCCATTCTTTTTGCCCGCTTTAAAGGCGATTTTAATATTTTGCTGGCCGGCGCCGGAGTCATTGATTCTTTGCCCGCCGGCGCGCCGGTGCTCATTGCCGAAGCCTGCGCCCACCACGCCCAGAATGACGATATCGCCCGCGTTAAAATTCCTATGCTTTTGAAAAAGCATACCGGCCGCGAATTTAAATATACTTATGTTTCCGGGCACGATTTTCCTCCGGATCTTAACAGCTACAGCCTGGTAATCATGTGCGGCGGCTGCATGCTCAACCCCGGCGAGATGCGCCGCCGTTTGCGCCTGTGCGCGGCGGCCGGTGTGCCTATCACCAACTTCGGCATGGTCATTTCCCTGGCTCAGGGCACCCTGGCCAGGGTAGTGGGCCCGCTTAAGCAGGCGCCTGGGCGGGAAACCTCAAGTGGATAATCCCCTTGAGGCTTACCGCCCGGATCTCCCTTAAAACCCTAATTGTCGGGAAGAGGCGCCAGTTGCGGTCGATAGGGGACGGCCTTCCCCGGCGTTTACTTCAAGCAGAAAATGCTCTAACCTTATTTTAAAAGATCACATCCTTTTCAGGAGTCTCCATGGCCGTATATTTTATGCCCAAACCCGAAGACAATTGTCTGGCGGGCATCTTTAACTGGATTAAAACCGGCAAGCGCCCTCGGCCGTCATTTCCCAGGGCCGTGCAATTCCAGACCTTGTCCACCTGCAATGCGCGCTGCATTTTTTGCTGCCACCGGCACAGCCCCAAGGAAATTCCGCATGGCCGCATGGACGACGCCATGGTCAATAAAATTATCGCGGAATGCGGTCGACATAAGCTGGCCGCGGGACGAATCAGCCCGTATCTGACCAACGAGCCCCTGCAGGACAAACGCATGCCGGATATTATCCGCAGCATTCACAAGCACTGCGGGCCTTTTGTCAAAACCAAGATCAACACCAACGCCTCCCTGCTTACCGAAGACATGAGCAGGCGCCTTCTGGATTCCGGCCTGACCTACCTGTGGATCAGCGTCAACGGCTATAGTCCGGAAACTTACAAAGAGTCCATGGACCTGGATTTTCACACGGTCATGGACAATATCAATGTGTTTTTGGATATGAAAAAGAGCCTTAACCGCAAACGGCCCAAAGTGATGATCACGACCATCAGAACCAAGCTGGTGGAAAACGAGCTGGAGAAGGCGCGAGAATATTGGGCGCAGCGCGATGTGGTCTTTAAAATTCATCATCTGGACAACCGCACCGGCGAAGATGTGACCGCTGATTTGCGCGTAAGCGAGGAGCAGGGCAAACTTAAACCCAAGCGCAAGTGCGATCTTTTCCTCAAGCAGGCTTACATTGTGGAAAACGGGGACATGATCATCTGCTGTCACGACTGGCGCCAGAGCGTGGTGGTGGGCAACATCGCAAGCTCATCCATTTACGAAGTCTGGAACTCTGATCATTTTAAAAAGCTGATTTACGAGTATTACGCGGAAAAATTCGACAATCTGGAAATATGCCGCAATTGCATGTAGGCGTTGGGGCAGTTTGAGGTGAAGTTGCACCAAAAAGCGCGACCTTTTGGGTCGCGCTTTTTGGTGCCGCTGGTTGGCGGCGTATATATAATCAGACGCGGGCTTGGTAAAGCATTCTAAGCGTCTGTTGGCTTGGCTTTTTTCTCGAATTTATCGCCCAGCACGGACAAAAGCACGGTGCTGGCCAAAATGGCCACAATGCCCAGAATTGAGTTAACGGTCATGGGCTCGCCCAGAAGGAAAATGCCCCAGGAAGCTGCGGCCAGCGGCTCAACCAAGGTAAGAGTCACGGCCGTGGAGGTGTTGGTGGTGCGCAGGCCGGCCAGATATAAGGCATAGGCCAGGGCCGCGGTAATGATGCCCAGGTGCAGGGCGATGATCACGCCTTTTCCGGTAAAGATCCAGGAGGTGGGAAAAATGATGAACACCGGAATGCAGAAAATAGCGCCGATGCCGAAGAGCACGCCCATGACCGCGTCGGCGTCGCGGCCCTGGATGATGACTTTGCCGGAAATAATGTAGATGGAGTAAAAAGTGGCCGCGGCCAAAGCCAGAAGCAGGCCGATGGGGTTGATGGAAATTTCTCCGGTGAGGGTTAGGAGCCCCAAACCCACCAAAGCCAGAGCCGTGGCCGGGTACCAGATTTTAATCGGCTTTTCTTTAAGGAAAATCCAGGCCATGAGCCCGCCGATAATTGGTGTGGCCCCGATGCCGACCACCGTGCCCACAGCCACGCCGGTATATTTTAGAGCCATGAAAAAGCTCAACTGGTAGCCGAGCACGCCCATGGCCGCAAGAAAAGTTTTGCCCAAAGGCCAGGTGTGCAGATTGGGCAGGCGCTTGCCGATGGCGCACCAGCCGAGCAGCGCCGCGCTGCCAACCAGGAGGCGCAATGCGCCGATAACCATGGGCGTGGCGCCTTCCGGGGAAAGGGCCTGGGTTGTGCCGGTTGTGGAAAAGCAAAGGCCGCTGAGAATGATCAGCAGAGGGCCGCGAGCGATAAGGGCTTGTTTGGGACTCATAATTCCGTAAAACTTTAGTTAAATGGTGGCCTTTTTCGCCGCAAAGCGAAATGTTCGACAAAACACAACAGGAGGTGTCCATAGCATGGAAGGAATTTTCCAACCATAGCTTGAACTTGACAATCTGGTCGACAATATCGGAAGGTCAGGCGTTGATTTTTCGCTCCACGGCCGCAGGGGATATGGATAGCGCGGCCATGCTTGCGAAGAGAAGCAGCATGCCCAAAAGAATTTGCGGGGAAGCGGGTTCGCCCAGTAAAAAGAAGCCCAGCAGCGCCGCGCCCAGGGGGTCGGTGAGCACTAAAGTCATGGCCGTGGGCGTGGAAGTGATTTTTAGTCCCTTGAGATTGAGGGTGTATGCCAGCGCGCCGGTAATCACTCCCAGGTGCAGGGCTACCCAAACGCCGCGCGCGCTGAACAGCCAATCCGTGGGAAAGATGAAAAACATCGGCAAATTGAGCAGCCCGGCCACGATAAAAAGCAGCGACATGACTGTTTCCGGCGCATTGGTGCGGGTCAGGCTTTTGGCGGTCATGGTGTTGCCCAGATAGAACAGGGTGCCCAAGAGGGCCAGGCCGAGCCCCAGAAGCTCCACACGCATGGTTTCGTTTAGAGAAAGCAGCACAACGCCGGCCACGGCCGCCGCCGTGGCCGGGTACCAGATGCGCGGCGGCTTTTCCTTGAAAAAAATCCAGGAAAACAGCCCGCCTAAAATGGGAAGGCTGCCGGCGCAGACCATGGTGCCCACAGCCACGCCGGTTTGTTTCAAAGCCAGGAAGAAGAAGATTTGGAAGGCCGCCAGGCTGAACCCGGCGAGCAGCACCTTGTGGATGGGCCAACCGGTGCGGCGGGGCAATTTGCCGCTTGCCGCGCACCACAGCAGCATGGCCGCACCGCCGATCAGCAGGCGCAAAGCGCCGACAACGGGCGGGGTCGCCCCGGCCGGGGCCAGAGCCTGGGCCGTGCCGGTAGTGCAAAAGCACAGATTGCTGAGCAGAATAAGCAAGGGTCCCGGCGCAATCTGGAATTTTTTAAGACTCATGCGCAAATCCCTTTAAGCGCTCATGCGGAATGCAGGCGGCCGCCGTCCACGGCAAATGCGCCCACAGGGCAGCCCGCTTCCATGGCGAGTTCTTTAAACATATCAGCCGTATGCGGGTGGCAGGTAAAAAACAGGATCTGATGGTCTTCGGCCAGGGCCAGCACGGCTCCGGCCGCGGCGCGGGCCCGCTCCGGGTCAAAATTGACCAGGATATCATCCATAAGCACGGGCAAGGGCTCGGCATCGCGGCTGCGGTTGCGGATCAGGGCCAGGCGCATGGCCAGAAAAAGCTGCTCCCGCGTGCCTCTGGATAATTGGGCCACCGGACGAGGTTCTTTTTTAGCCGTAAGCACGGCCAAAGCGCCGGGCTCGCTGTCGGGGCTTATGCCCAAGTACTCATCATGCGTGATGGCTTTAAACCAGTACGAGGCGGCGCGCATGACTTCGGGCTGCCGTTCCTGCTCAAAAAAGGCCTTGGCTTCGGCCACGGCATGGCGGGCCAAAGTGACCCTGGCCCAGGAGCGGGCGGCCTCGTGAATTTCCTGCTTAAGAGCCTCTTCTCTGAAGCGCAGTTCTTCAAAATGCTGTTCATCAATAAGCGCGTCGCGCTGCTGCCTGATTTTGCCTTGCTGCTGGTGTCTTTCAGCCGCCAGACGGCTTTGCTCCGCAGTGTGCCGCGCCAGGTTGGCGATTTGGCTCTCCAGTTTTTCCACGGAAATATATCCCAGCAAATGCAAAACTTCTTCTTTGCGCTCGCCGGCCCCGGCCAAAATTTCTTTATGGATTTGGTCAAGGCGGCTTTTGATGTTTTGCGTCTCCTGCCAAGCGGTAAAGGCCAGCCTGAACGCGTCAGGCGAAGCTGTGCCCCGACTGCGCAAAAGTTCCTGCAATTCAGCGGTCAGTTTTTCATTTTCCCCGACCTGGCGTTCCGCCTCGGCATTAAGGCTGCGCCGCTGCTGTTCCAGGTGCTGTCTGGCCATTTTGTCGGCTTTGGCGGTCTCTGTCATGGCCTCCACTCGGGCAAGAGTGAGCAGAGGATCGGGGGCGCCGCCGGCATCAAGCTCCCAGTCAATGTTGGTGCGGGAAAGCAGATAGGCCAGGTCATTGCTGAAGATATCCAGGTGCTTTTCCCAAAGTTCAATATCGCTTTTGAGCGCATCCGCCTGCATCATTAAAGGTTGCAGTTCCTGGGTCCGATCAAGGATGGCCTTGACCTCGTCTGCGCTGCAATCGGGATTGATGCCCAACTCCGTCAATTTTTCGCGCAGCTTTACGCGCAGTCCGGCTAAATTGTTGCCGGCCACAGTGGCTTTGGCTTCTTCGGTGGTAATGTGTTCTTTTAGCTGTTCGATTTTGGTTGCGAGGTCAATTTGCGTTTCAACCGTCGCAAAATCGGCATCCGTGGTATCGCTGACGCGTAAAGCTTCACAAAGGCCCGCTTTTCGCGTTGCGATTTCAGTCAACAGTTCTTGTCGGGCCGTAAGCGCTGCACTTGATTTTTTGGGCAAAAGAGGCGTTAGGGCGGTGAACAGAGCCATCACGCCCAGCCCCAGGCCCAGGCCGAATCCGGGAGAAAGCCCCAGCCCCGTGCAGATGCCTCCCAATAGGGCGCAATACACGCCGAGCAGCAGCCAGCCGTATTGCTTGGTGCGCCGTTGCTCAGCGCTGCGCAAGGCGTCCATTTGCGAGGCGTGCATGAGGCCGCGTTCCTGATCGCGCAACTTGCGTAAAGCACGCAAATCAGCGCGCAACGTTTCCGCGGCCGGCAAGTCTTCCAATTTTTCCGGGGAAGCCAGGATTTCAGCTTCCTGTAAAAGGCGCGCTTTTTCCGCCTCAGCCAGGGCGGCATCCCTTTCGCTTTGCCGCAAATCGGCCAAAAGTTGTTCCAGCCAGGCTTTGTTGCCGAAATTGAAGGATACGGCTTGTGTGCGCGTCCAGTTGCGATCCAGGCCGGCTAAAACAGCCGCAATGCTTGCTTCCACTTCCGCAAGACGCGCCCGTTTCTGCGGAATCAGCTTCCGACATTCGCTGTATTGCCCGCGCCGGCCCGTAAGATCGGCCAAAAACTCATCTACCTCAAGCAGCACAGGGCTTGGCAAGGGCCGGGCAAGTTCGGCCTCCAGCTTCTCTATTTGCGTTCGGGTGCGGGTTAGATGCGCCAAGCTGTCCTTTAGGCGCTCCTCCAGGCGCTCCAAACGGGCCAGATCCTCCGCCAGGAAGTCTTCCCGGTCCGCGCCCGGCCGGTCGGCCAGTTTTTTTTCCAGGCTTTTGCGTTCCAGCCACAGAGGAAAAAGGCGCTGGGCGGTTTTGAATTTATCTTCTTCCGCTTTAAGGAGGTCAAGCTCGGCCTGCACCGAAGCGTTTTCTTCGGTCATGCCGGACAGTTGCGCATCCAGGGCGGCATATTCTTCCAAGTTATGGCGCAGGGGCGCGAGTTTTTCCTGCACCTGCTTAAGCTCCCTGAACAGCTCATTCAAAATCGGATTTGCGCCGCGGGGCGCATACAGTTTGGCCCGTTGCTGGTCCATGGCCTTAAGCACGGCGGAAACGGAAATATTGCCAAGTCCGAAATTTATGCCGCAGAGCACATCGGGGGTCTGTTTGGGATCCAGGGCGTTCAGATCGTAAAGCTCTTTTATGCTGAAGGCGAAAACCGTATTGTACAGGTCCGGCCCGGCCTGGCCCAAAATATGGGCCAGCATTTCCGGCTCCAGCTCTTCCATGTTTTCATTGATCAGCCTGAATTTGTTGGGGGTTTTGCCTTTGCGGGTCAGGCGAAAGCTTTGTCCGGCCAGGGTGACCAGCTCAAGGCTGCCGCCGTACTCGCCGCCGGCCAGGGGCTCATAGCGCGGCGCCCCGCGCGAACCGCTGCCTGTGGGCGGGCCGTAGAGCACAAAGCGAACAAATTCGTGACAGGTGCTTTTGCCCGCTTCATTGGGCCCCAGGATTATATTCAGCCCTTGCTCCAAATTGAGGGTCAGGTCGGAATAAAGGCCGAAGCCCGCGATTTCCATCTGGTCGATGTACATCAGGATTTCTCCGGCGGGCTTAAAGATTCCAGACAGGCAAAAGCCGCTTCAGTCAGCAGGTCGTGCAGTTCATCGTCGGAAGGCGGCGCAAGCCCGGCGCCTCTGGCCTGAGAAGCGCGCGGTCCGTAAAGTTCGGCCAGGGGGCCTTCCAGAAGCCGGGCGCGGGCTTCCGGATCTTGCCGCCAGGCTTTAAGGCGGCGCAAGGTTTCGCCCAAAAGGTCGTCGCGCTGCTCGAGACCGGCCAGGTCGCGCAGTGGAGCGGTTGCCGGTAGAATATCCTTGATCCAGATAAACGGAGATTGATCCTTGCCCCAGGCGCGCAGGCGTTCAAGCAGAGCCGCCGCGCCTTCATTGGCGCGCAGTTCGCTGTTCAGCTCCGTATGCCCTTCAAAAACAAGGCGGGCAATATACCCTGAGGTGGTCGAGTCAGTTTTTGCACAGGCCTCTTCCAGAGTCCGCCGGGCGCGCTGTTCGGCAATGTCCAGTTTGTCCGCCCCTTGCAGGGAAACCGCAAGATTGACCCATTGTACCGGGCCCAGAGCCTTGAAGGCAATATCGGCAACCCGCCCCTCCCGCACTTCGACCAACAAACAACCCTTGGGGCCGTCTTCATTGATGTGCAGCCCCTGGATATTGCCCGGGTACCAGGCTGGCGGCGCGGCGCAAACCTGGCCGCGTTTGTGTACATGTCCCAGAGCCCAGTAATCCATGCCCGCGCGGATGAGGTCCTCCACGCCGCACGGGGCATAGGGCAAGTGGGCGTTTGCCCCGCCTGTCTGGCAGTGCAGCAGGCCGATTTGGAAAATATTTTGCGGGTCGCGGTTAAAGACGGCGGCCAGGTTGTCGGTCACATCGCGGCGGTTGTGGCTGATGCCGTGCACCAGGGCCAGGGGTTCGCCGTCCCGAAGAACGGGCGCCACACCGACCGCTTCGCTGCCGAAGATATGCACGGTGTCCGGCCAGCTGATCAGATCTTGCCCGGTCAGGGGGTCGTGGTTGCCGTGGACCATAAATACGTTTATACCGGCCTGTCCCAAGGCCGCGCAGGCGTCGCGCAGGGCTAAAAGAGCCTTGGCGCTGCCGGTTTCGCGGTTGTAAACGTCCCCGGCCAGAAGCACTGCGGCAGGTTTCTCGGTCAAGGCCAGCTTGACCAGATTATCCAGGGCTGTATAGGCGGCTTTTTCCAGAACTTCAGCCAGCGCGGCGGCCTGTCGGGTCAGGCCGGAAAAAGCGGCGCCCAGATGCAGGTCGGCGGCATGGATAAAAGAAAAAGACGGTGCGGGCATGATGTGTTTAAGCGGCGCGAAGTCCGGTTGCAGAGCTTGGAAAACATTTTTATAATAGCGTACGACAATGCTCGGATAATATACATGAACCCGGCTCAACACAACCATAATTCACCGTCTCCGGAAAAGCGGGAAGAGCGTTGGATTATGCACGTGGACATGGATGCGTTTTTTGCTTCCGTGGAAGTGCTTGATAATCCGACCTTACGCGGCAAGCCCGTTATTGTGGGGCACGGCGCGCGCGGGGTGGTCTGCGCCGCCTCTTATGAGGCGCGCGTCTTTGGCGTGCGCTCGGCCATGCCCATGACCCGCGCTTTGCTGCTTTGCCCGCAGGGTGAATATATAGTGCCGCGCCACGAGCGCTACGCGGAAGTTTCCCGCGTAGTGATGGCCGTGCTGCGCGATTTTTCGCCCTTTGTGGAGCAGGCCTCCATTGACGAAGCCTATCTTGATGCCGGCGGCTTCCACCGTCTGTATAGTTCCGTGCAGGCGCTGGGCGAGGCTTTAAAGAACGCGGTATTTGAGCGCACCGGCCTGACCTGCTCTGTGGGTCTTGCGCCGGTGAAGTTTTTGGCCAAGATCGCCTCGGATTTGCACAAGCCCGACGGCCTGACCATTCTTCCCCCGGAGCGCGTGCAATCATTTTTACGCAACCTGCCGGTCTCTCGCATCCCCGGCGTGGGCGAGCGCACGCTGGGCAGCCTTAAAGCCCTGGGCGTGAGCACCGCCGGCGATGTGGCCTGCTATCCCGTTGATTTTTGGGAGCGCCGCCTGGGCAAAATGGGGCTGATGATCTGGGAGCGCAGCCAAGGCATTGATCCCTCCAAAGTAGAGCCTTATCTCGCGCCCAAGTCGGAAGGCGCGGAGGACACCCTGCTTGCCGATACTTCCGATCGTGAGATCTTAAAATCCTGGCTGCTGCACCAGGCCGAAACCGTGGGGGCAGGAGTGCGGCGCAGCAAAGCCCAAGGCCGTACCGTGACCTTGAAAGTTAAATTTTCAGATTTCAAGCAAATTACCCGCAGCCGGACTTTGCCCGTGGCGACCGCCTCCACTCGGCTTATTTACGAAACCGCGGTTTCGCTTTTGGATAATCTGGAACTGCCCCGCCCCGTGCGCCTTATCGGGGTGAGCTTGTCCGGCTTTGTCTGGGGTGAGGAACAACGCCAGATACTTTTGCCCGGTTTTGGCGCAACAGCGGATGTCTGTGACGCAGGCGACTCCCGCGAACGCGCCCTGGATGAGGCTATTGATGAAATCCGCGCCCGCTTCGGCAAAGGAGCGGTTGTGCGCGGCACGGGCAAGCCTTCCTGAACGGCGCGGAAGAATTTATCTTTTCGTTTTTTGCAAGGTTTTCGTTACCTCCACTTTCCGGCAGATCATAAACCGGTCAGTTTTTATTTTGACCAGGAACCAAACGTATCGCAAACTATATTGCAATACAGATATAGACTTTCATTTTTCGGGTCCTATATTCATGGCCGGGGAGGACTAAAGGTATGCATGCAGTTGCCATTAACGGGAGTCCGAAGGAGAGCGGATCCACAAAAACTTTGCTTGAGCACGTGCTTGAGCCGCTTGAAAGATCGGGCTGGACAACGGAAATTCTTCAGCTTGGGGGAAATGAACTCAAGTCCTGCGGCGGGTGCACCAGGTGCTTCAGGAGTTCCGACGGTCTTTGCGCGCTCGACACGGATGGCTTTAACTCCATTTACGCCAGGATGCTGCCGGCCAACGCCGTTATTTTGGGCAGTCCGGCCGGGTTCAATGCGGATCTTGTTCCGGTGGTAAACAACTTCATCAACCGCAGCGCATATTTGGCCACAGCCAATAAGTGCGCCTTGGCCGGCAAGGTCGGCGCGGCGGTGATCGACGTGCCCCGAGGCAGCTTTATTGAGGCGCACGACAAGGCGCACCGCTTTTTTTTGCGTTCCAAGATGATCGTCCCGGGCGTGTCCGGCTGGAACACGGATGCCCGGGGGCTGCACAAGCATAAAAGGATCAGCAATGCGGCGACATTGGAAGAGATGCGCAACTTGGGCGAGATGATCGACTGGCTGGCTCGGGCAGTGGAACCCTGCCTGCACACCCTGCCTGGAGAAACACCCGGCAGGCAGGCGGTAGCTGAACGGAGGGATATTTTTAGCGAACCTGCAAAACTGCAGCCGACGACGAATGCCATCGCCAAGAAAAAGTTTAACCTTCCGATGCTCCTCCCAGATAGCTATTCTGAACTTCCGGGTCGTTGAGCAGGTTTTGGGCGGTGTTTTCCATAACCATGCGCCCCAGTTCCATAACATAGCCCCGCGTGGCGATTTTCAGGGCCGCGCGGGCATTTTGTTCGACCAGAACTATGGTCACGCCCGATTGGTTGATGGTTCGCGCCGTATCCAGAATGGCCCGGACCATGATGGGCGAAAGGCCCAGGGAAGGTTCATCCAAAAGCAGAACGCGGGGGCGGCTCATGAGCGCCCGACCGATGGCCAGCATCTGCTGCTCGCCGCCGGATAAAGTGCCGGCCAGTTGTTTTTGCCGCTCCAAAAGGCGCGGAAACAAATCAAAAATCCAATGCAGAGTTTCGCGCACGCCCTTGCTGTCGTTGCGGGTAAACGCCCCCAACTCCAGGTTTTCCTGCACAGTGAGCGTGCCGAATATGCGCCGGCCCTCCGGGGCCTGGGTAATGCCCAGGTGCACCACCTCGTGGCTGGGCAGCTCGTGTAAAGGCTTGCCTTCAAACCAGATGCCGCCCCCGCTCGGGCGGACCAGGCCGCTGATGCTCATAAGCGTGGTGCTTTTGCCCGCGCCGTTGGCGCCCAGGATGGTGACGATTTCCCCTTCTTCCACGTACACGTTAATGCCGTGCAAGACTTCAATATTGCCGTAGTGAACGTGCAGATCGCGCAATTCCAGCAGCATGGCGGCTAGTCCTCCAT
>CBDTYX010000037.1:0-11744 GCA_965364745.1 uncultured Desulfovibrionaceae bacterium
CAGCTCCTTGTGGTTTTCCCTCTCCGGTGCCCTCTTTTTTTAATTATATTCTAACCGCACTTGGAGAAAGCGCAGTTGGGGCAGATGTGGCAGCCTTCCTGGAAGACGAGGGCGGCGCCGCAGTCGGGGCAGAGTTGGCGGCCCAGGCCGTTGGTGTGCACGGCGGGCGAGGACTTGCCTTTGAGATAGCGGTTTTCGAGCACCCAGGCGATGGCGTCGGGAATGGACAGGAGCAGACCTTTTTTCTGGAAAATGGGGTGTTCGCCGCCGATGCCTTTGAGCTGGCCGACCACTTCCCGGACCTCAATGCCCGAGCGCAGGGCCAGAGAAACGAGGCGCCCGATGGCTTCAGCCTTGGCGGTCACCGAATGTCCGGATTTGCCGATGGTCACGAACACTTCAAAGGGGTCGCCGGCCACTTCGTTGACGGTCACATACATGACCCCGAGTCCGGTGGCCACTTTTTGGGTGAAACCGTAAATAAGGTCCGGCCGTTCGCGCACTTTGCTGTGGTCGGCAACGGTTTCCGCGGGCTTTTCAGCTTCGCCGGTGCAGAGCACCTGCACGGACTTGCAGCCGTCGCGGTATACGGTCACGCCTTTGCAACCCAATTGATAGGCCTGCCAGTAAATGCCGCGAATGTCGTCCACTGAGGCGGAATTGGGCAGGTTTACGGTTTTGGACACGGCGTTGTCGGTGAACATCTGGAAGGCGGCCTGCATGCGCAAGTGCCAGTAAGGCTCGATGTCCATGGCCGTGACAAAGACGCGGCGCAAATCTTCGGGCAGAAAGTCGAATTCACGAACGCTGCCTTTTTCAGCCACGGAGTCCATAAGCTTGGGGCTGTGACAGTCGGCTTCGCGCAGGGCGTCTTCAAAGTGGGGGTTAACTTCCACCAGGCGTTCGCCGTCCATGACGTTGCGGGCAAAGCACAGGGCAAACAGGGGTTCGATGCCCGAGGAGCAGCCGGCAATAATGGACAAGGTGCCTGTGGGCGCGATGGTGGTTACCGTGGCGTTGCGGAAGGGCCCCTGGCCGCGTTCGGGGAAGATGGAGTCTTCATAAGCCGGGAAGGGGCCGCGCTCTTCGGCCAGTTGTTTGGAGGCCGCGCGGCCTTCATCGCGCACAAAGGCCATGATGGTTTCGGCCAGTTGAATGGCGGGCTCGGAATTGTAAGGGATGCGCAAGAGGTAGAGCAAATCGGCCCAACCCATGACCCCGAGGCCGATTTTGCGGTTTTTATGCACGTTTTCCGTGATTTTATCCAGGGGGAAGCGCGAGGCGTCAATAACGTTGTCCAAAAAGCGTACGGACAGGTGGATGCAGTGCTTAAGTTCCGCCCAGTCGATTTTGTCTTCCATGGCTGCGCTGTCCGCGTCGGGCTTAAAGAAGGCCGCGAGGTTGATGGAGGCCAGGTTGCAGGCTTCATAAGGCAGAAGGGGCTGTTCGCCGCAGGGGTTGGTCGATTCCATTTCCCCCTGCTTGGGTGTGGGGTTGTCGCGGTTGATGCGGTCCAGAAAGATAATGCCCGGATCGCCCGATTCCCAAGCCTTTTGTACCAGAATTTCAAACACTTCGCGGGCATTGAGCTCCTGCACGACTTCTCCTGAGTGCGGGGTGATCAACGGATAGGGGTCTCCGGCTTCCACGGCTTTCATGAAGTCTTCGGTCAGACCCACGGACAGGTTGAAGTTGTTGAATTCTCCTTCCCGTTCTTTGGCCCGGATAAAGTCCAGAATATCCGGGTGATCCACGCGCATGATGCCCATGTTGGCGCCGCGCCGGGTGCCGCCCTGTTTGATTTGTTCCGTGGCGGTATTGAAAATTTTCAAAAATGACAACGGGCCGGAGGCCACGCCGCCGGTGGAGCCCACCCGGCTGTCTTTGGGGCGCAGGCGGGAGAAGGAGAAGCCGGTACCGCCGCCGGACTTGTGGATCATGGCCGCGTATTTGACCGCGTCAAAAATCTCCTCAATGGAATCGCCCACCGGGAGCACAAAGCAAGCGGAAAGTTGACCCAAATCCGTGCCCGCGTTCATGAGCGTGGGCGAGTTGGGCAGAAATTTCCAGGAGGTCATCAGCGTAAAGAATTCTTCGGCCAGATCCTGAGGCTGATAGGTGGAGTTGCCGTATTTGGCTTCTTCAGAGGCGATGGCCGCAGCCACGCGCCAGAACATGGCCGTAGGGGTTTCGATTAAGTTCCCCTCCAGGTCTTTTTTCAAATAGCGCTTGTTCAGCACTATCTCGGCATTGGGGTTGACCTTAAGGTCCTCAAACGCGGCGGGCATGGTCAGTGAATCTTTCTTGTCTTTGTGCATAGCGGTACGTGAGCTTAGAGTTGAGGGTTGTTAAAAAAACAGCGGAAACATCAACCGAAAAACTTGGGACCTGATCCCAATATTATTGCCGGATAGTTGCCCGGGCGCGCTTGTACGGGTATGCAAACGCGGCGTCAAGGGAATCTCAAAGGCCCCTTAGCGGCAAAGCGGCTAGGGGCAAGGAAAACTACAGGATTCGTTCGGAAGCTCCAGAGTGAAAATATCTGTTTCCGGAAACCATGGCTTAAGGACTACCTCAAGGCTGTGGGAAGGTCCAGAGGCTTTTTTAGAAAAAGCCTAGAGTTTTAGATTTGCCAAGGGAAAAAATTTTTCTATTTAAAAATCAAGGCATTATAGGGAAGATGGCCGGGAAGGCTTGCGCGCGGCCCCTTACATGCGGTGGGCGAATATAACCAAAAGGGCGGCGCAAGCAATCCGGGGGGCCGCCTTGGCGGTCCCCCGGCAGAGCGGCCCATCGCCCTGTAAGCAAGGAGAGAAAGTGAAGCGGGAAATTTAGGTTCTGTTGGTCTCCACCATGGCCAGAGCCAGATCGCGTTCTTCGACCAGGCGGTTTTGCACCGCATTTTGCACGCGCAGCTCGGAGGAGCCGAACTGGCCTGAGCGTAAGGCGTAGACCTTGGTAATCAGGGATTTTTCAAAGGCATCGCCGGAAGAGGCGTCAACGCCTTCCTCGCTCAGCTGCCTTACGGCCCGGGTGAATAGTTTGGCCGCGCCGTTGACCCCGTGTTGCACGGCCGTGCTCCAGAGCACTTCGCGCATGCCCGGCGACATGGAGTTGAAATCGAGGCCTGTGCGCTTGCCGATCTCAAGCACGGCGGGCTGGAAGTGGTTGTTGTGCACAAAGCGGGTTTGCAGCTCCTCAAACCTGGCCGGGTTTTCAGCGGCTATTTCTTTCCAGGCTTTGGGCATGCCCCCTGAACGGCCGCCGGTATTGGCCGGACCGGCTGAGGCCAGGCGTTTGGCCAAGTCCGGGGATTCTTTGCGTAAAAATGAAATGAAGCTGTCCATGGTCCCGGCGCGGGAGGACAGTTGGAATTTGCCGTAAGAAGTGCCGCCGTGGCGATCATAGCCGATGGCGGCCACGCCGTCGCTGCCCGATTCAAAGCGTGCGGCCAAAGAGCCCAGGGCATTGGAGGAATTGGCCCCGCTGCCCGAGCGGGCGGTCTGGGTTTGGTTATCCTGGCCGTGTTTATTTTTATGGCCGGCCGGGCGGTTGATCCTGCCTTGCACAAGGCCCGGGCCGGACACGTCGCCCGCCGGGATGAACCGGCCGGACATGGTGGTCAGCAGGCTGTTGGAATTGACGACATTGCGCAAGGTGTCCAGAGTTGAATAATTGTCGGTGGTGCTGTCCATGAGCTGGGCCAGGGTGGCCATGGCCCGGGCGTTGGACAGGCCCATGCTGTCGCCGAGCACGTCTTCGAATTGAGATGTGTACGGGCTGGCTTGGGCGCTGCCCGCCCCGTTGCGCAGCATCACGGCCGCAAAATTTTGTTCCGCATTGCCCGGCTGCCGGCTTTCCTTTAGCCGGGATCGCCTGATCCCTTCATCATGCCCCTGCGAGCCGGAAAGGGGGGTGAGCTTTAAATGTGACATGGCAGTCTCTCCATTGCTTATGTTTTCAGGACCCGGCCGTGGAATTTGCCGCCCTCTCCAGGCGGTCGGCCAAAGTCCGGTTTAGGGCAAAGCTGATAAAGCAAATATGATGCCATGCCGGAGAATATATTAATTTTATTAGTAAAAAAAGCCGGGAGCAGAGAATTTTCCCTGATCCCGGCATCATGGCTTTGCGTCTTAAGTCAATTTCACGTCACTGCGCGGTATTGCCGTATCTGGCCTTATAGATGGCCATGGCCGCGGGCAGTTGTTTACGGATCTCGTCAATGCGCGTCTGGTCCGAAGGGTGGGTGGACATCCACTCCGGCGGTTTGCTGCCGCCGGCCTTGGCCATTTTCTCCCAGAAGGTCAGGGCCGCGCTGGGATCGTAGCCGGCCTTGGCCATAAGGATGAGGCCGATGTAGTCGGCTTCGGACTCCTGCAGGCGGCCATAGGGCAACAAGATGCCGTAGTTTACGCCCAGGCCGTAGGCGGCGTTGAACACCGGCCCCAGCACGGCGGAGCCCACGCTGCCCACCATATTGGCGGCCGAGCTCTGGCTGGCCCGCTCCGCCCCGTGCCGGGCAATGGCGTGGCCCACTTCGTGGCCGATGACCGCTGCCAGTTCAGCATCTGTGGTCGCATACTGCAAGAGGCCCGTGTATACAAACACTTTGCCGCCCGGCAGGCAGAAGGCGTTGGGCGTGTCACTGGTCAGGGTGTGGAATTCCCAGTCAAATTTGGCGCGGACCGGCAGATTTGGGTCGGGCTCATCGGCGGCGGCTGCAATGCGCTGTCCCACGCGGCGGGTCATGGCCGCAGCCGGGGTGCCGGTTTCTTCTTTGGATTCCGAAAGCACCTGCTGGCTGGCCTGCATGCCCAACGCCAATTCTTCCTGCGAAGACATTAAAATCATTTGGCTACGGTTGGTGTAGGGTGCTTTGGCGCAGCCAAAGGTAGCCAAAAGCAGCGCCAGAATGAGAAAAAAGCCGAAGTTGCGGAAAACGCGGCGGGGCATGATAAGGATCCCTCCTGCTAAAAAGTCCCGGCTTGACGCCGTGGAAAAGAGTAATATTTTTTCGCTTAGGCGTTGACAGTTTATAATAATATGTATTTTATGCTTGGGCAACAACCTGTCAAAGGCCGCACATTGCCTTTTGCCGGCAACTGTTTTATGACCCGGCCACAACGCATCTTAATTTATTCGGAACAGACCATTTCGTGTGGAGCTAATACATGGGCAAAGATCTCATCGTGGTTGAATCCCCAGCCAAAGTAAAAACCATTAAAAAATTTTTGGGCGGCAAATACGTGGTGGAAGCCAGCGTGGGGCATGTGCGCGATTTGCCGGGCAAGGAGCTGGGGGTGGACGAAGCGCACGGGTTTGCTCCACAGTATGAAGTTATACCCGGCAAGGAAAGAGTGGTGGAGACCCTGCGCGCCGCCGCCGCCAAGGCCGATACCGTGTATCTTGCGCCTGACCCTGATCGCGAGGGCGAGGCCATTGCCTGGCATGTGGCCGAACTCGTGCGTCCCCAAAACGAAAACATCAAGCGTATTCAATTTAACGAAATTACGGCTCGGGCGGTGCAGGAAGCCATTGCCCACCCCCGCGAGCTGCAAAAAGACTTGATTGACGCCCAGCAGGCCCGCCGTATTCTGGACCGCCTGGTGGGCTATAAAATTTCGCCCCTGCTCTGGAACAAGGTCAAACGGGGCATTTCCGCCGGTCGGGTGCAGTCCGTGGCCTTGCGCCTGATTGTGGAACGCGAGCGTGAACGCCTGGCGTTTAAGCCCGAGGAATACTGGCTGTTTGCCGCGCATCTGCAAGGGGCGGCTCCGCCGGACTTCAAAACCGAGCTGCACAAGGTGGACGGCAAAAAACCGGTTATCGACAGCGCCGCGGCTGCGGAAAGCCTGGAGGCGCGTATTAAAGGTCGGCCCTTTGTGGTGGCCGAAGTGGAAGAAAAAGACCGCGCCAAGGAGCCGCCGCCGCCGTTTATTACCTCCACCCTGCAGCAGAGCGCCAACCAGCGCCTGGGCTATGGGGCAAAAAAGACCATGAACGTGGCCCAGCGCCTATACGAAGGCGTGGATTTGGGGGCGCGGGGCACCACAGCCCTCATCACCTACATGCGTACCGATTCGGTGCGCGTGGCCCAGGAGGCCCAGGCCGCGGCCAAGGCCTTTATTCTGGAGCGTTACGGCGCGGAATATTATCCGCCCAAAACTCGTTTCTTCAAGACCAAAGGTTCGGCCCAGGACGCCCACGAAGCCATTCGGCCCGTGGATGTGGCCATTGCGCCGGAACAGGTTAAAGACGCTCTGCCGCCGGATCAATACCAGTTGTACAAGCTGATCTGGGCTCGGTTTGTGGCCTCGCAAATGGCTGCAGCCCGCTATCACGACACCACGGTGCTTATCGACAACGGCCCGGCCCAGTGGCGCTGCAAAGGCGAGCGGGTGCTTTTTCCCGGCTTTATGGCGCTGGCCCCGGCCAAAGAAGAAGCCGTCAAACTGCCGGAGCTTAAAAGCGGGGATAGCTTGAGGCTTGTCAAACTGGACAAGGAGCAGAAATTCACCCAGCCGCCGCCGCGCTACAACGAAGCCTCTCTGGTGCGTGAGCTGGAAGAAAAGGGCATCGGCCGGCCGTCCACTTACGCGGCCATCATCACTACCCTGCTGGACCGTGAGTACGCCGTGCAGCAGGAGAAAAACTTTGTGCCCACGGACCTCGGCTCTGTGGTTTGCGATCAGTTGGTCAAACACTTCCCTACGCTCATGGACGTGGGCTTTACCGCCCGCATGGAGGATAATCTGGACCTGGTGGCCGAGGGTAAGGAAGACTGGGAAAAACTGTTGGCCGCTTTTCACGGGCCTTTTGTGGAAACTCTCAATGCCGCGGCCAAAGACATGGTCAGCGTCAAAGGAGGCCTTAAGGCGGATCTGGCCTGCCCCTTGTGCGGCAAGGACTTGCTCATCAAGTTCGGCAAGGCCGGAACCTTCCTGGCCTGCTCTGGTTATCCGGGCTGCCCGTTCACCAGCAATTTCACCCGCGATGAACACGGCAAAGCGGTTATTGAGGTGCGGGAAAAAGCCGTGGCCGAAAAAGTGGGCGTCTGCCCCAAATGCGGCAAGGATCTTTTGCTTAAAACCTCGCGGGCCGGCAGCAAGTTTGTGGCCTGCTCGGGCTATCCGGACTGCAACTACACCGAATCCATAAGCACCGGCGTGCCCTGCCCGGAAGAGGGCTGCACCGGCGAGATTGTGGAGCGCTCTTCGCAGCGCGGCAAGATTTTCTACAGTTGCAACCGCTATCCGGATTGCAAATTCGCTCTGTGGGATTACCCCGTCAACCGGTCTTGCCCCAAGTGCGGCGGCAAGATTCTGACCCTAAAAAAAGGCCGGGGCGCGCAGAAAATAGTCTGCCCCAACAAGGCCTGCGGTTTTTCAGAACCCTACGAGGAAGGGGAAAGCCAGGGCTGATTTACGACGGAAAGAGTTTTTAGCTGAATCAGCGCATAGCCAACAGCAGCAATCCGGGCCGCCTTTGCAAAATGAGGGCGGCCCGGATTGTTTTTGGGTTTAAGCCTAACGGACAATGGCCCACTTGCCGTCAATTAAGGCTATATACAGCGGTAAAATCCGGCTGAGGCCGCTGCTGCTTTTGCCGGCCGCCAGCTCATAGTCATAGGCGGGCAGGGCGGCGGGTTTGTCTTTCACTTCTTCCATAATCAGCCGCGCCGCTTCCGGGCTGTCCATAACGCCCACCCGCCACAGCCTGCCCTGGCAAGTGGGCAGGAACACGAATTGATCCGGCGTTTTCAGCTCATAGGCGAGGCCCTCATCGGAAATATCCTCCAGGGCCTCTTCCAGACCATCTTCGGCTTTGGCCAGGGAGACGCCCTGGGCTTGCGCGAAGGCCTTGAGAAGCGGCTCCGCAGCATCAATGATTTTTCCGATGCGCCCGGCGGCCAGGTTTTTATGCACTTCGACGGCGAACTCGCGCATTTGGGGGTAATATTCGACAAAACGCGCCGGGGTATCGTTGCAGCGCACGGCCTGGGCGAAAAATGCGGAATTGTCGATCTCTGACGGGTTTTCAAAGGTCAGGGTATACACACATTCGCGTAACGAGTTTCCACTATTTACAACATCTTTGACCGTGAAGCTCTTTTCGGCCAGAACTCCTTTTTCGCCGGTTTCTCCGGCTCCCCCAAGCTCGGCCGCGCGCACCTCCACGGTGAAAATAACAGTTTCGTCATTAATAGGCGGGTCGTATTCCACGTCTTTTTCCAGCACTAAAGGCGCGCCGTAAATGGTAACGGTATTCTCGCCTTTACGCAGAAATCCGGTGCAGTCAAACCCGATCACCATAGTGTTTTCGCCGGCTTAGGCAAAAAGATGGTCATTGAAAAAGGCTTGAAAGGGCGGTTGCCAGTTGCCGGGGTAAACCTGCACCAAATACGTTAAAGGCCGTTTTGTTTCAGCCCGGACAGAGGAAGCGCTAAGCAAAAAACAGACACAGGCCGCGCAGGCCAGAATATTCCGCAAAACAGACATGGTAAGCTCCTTTATATTAGCGATCTTTCAAAGCAATTCGGGTTCAGGAAAGGAGGGCGTCTGAGGGAGGAAAACCTCAAGGGGCGCCTTTATAAATATAGTTCACCTTCGCTCCGCTGTGCTTCGCTCAGGATGAACGGCCTTGGGGTTTTCCTCCCTCAGGTCTTCCACTTCAAACACAGATTTGGCCGTGCGGCCTTCTTCGTCCAGCAGCGAAACGGTATGCCGTCCCGGCGTGAGGGCCCAGAAAAATTCCGTGCCCGGCATTTGCGCGCCCAAGTAGACCAGATCCATGAACCAGTGTATTTGTCCCGCGGAACCTTCGGCCCGCAAGGGAATTTTTTGGGTGCCCCGGCCGGGTGTGAGCAAAAGGTGGGCCTGATTTACAGGCGAGGTGATCACGGCCTCGGCGCTGCGGCTTAATTCAATGGTCCGGTTGAGGCCCAAATGTTCCAGTTCAGGCGGCCAGACCACTGCGGGGCGGCCCTCCCGCAACACGTGAATGGTGCAGGGTATGGTCCGCCAGACCGATTCCACGACCTGGGTTTTGCGCACATCCAGGCAATAGGGCCCGGCGGCCATGCCGGACAAGGCGCAGGTGTCAACATCCGTAACCCCCAGGGGCGGCAAGAACCAAACGGGCGGGCGCTGGTCCAGGGTTAAGAGGCGGCGGGCCAGTTTGAGCATGACCGGGCCGATGAGAGCGCGCCCGGTAAGGGCGGGCTCGGCTTTGCCGTCTTCGCGGCCGAACCAGACGCCCATGGTCCAGCGCGGGGTATAGGCGAACATCCAGGCATCGCGGAAGCCGTAGGAGGTGCCGGTTTTATAGGCCATGACCCGGCGCAGGTCGCCAAACATGGTTTTGGCCAAGGGGTCCAACTGAATGACGTCATGCAGGGATTCGGCCACCTGGTAGGCGGCGGCTGCATAAGCCGGAGGCGGGCCCGGTCGGGCCTGGAGATCCGCTCCTTCCGGCGTCTGCAAAGCGGTGATGCCGCGTTCTTTACCCAAAGTGGCCAGGTAGCGGTAAGCGCCGAGCAGCTCCAGCATGGTTACGTCGCAACCGCCCAAAATCAGGGAATCGCCATAGTGCTCCGAAGCGGAATTGACGCGTTGCAGGCCCAAAGAGCGCAAAAAGCGCAGGAGATTGTCGCCGCCCACCCGGCGCAGCACGCGCACGGCCGGGGCATTGAGTGAATCGGCCAGGGCCGCGCCGGCTTTGACCGGTCCGCGATAGGTTAAATCGAAATTTCTGGGCGCCTGCCCGGCAAAAGACAGGGGTGAATCGGCCAGGAGGGAAGTGGGGGTAAGCTCGCCTTGGGCAAAGGCCAGCAGATAGGCGAAGGGCTTTAGCGTTGAGCCGGGCGAGCGCGGCGAACGGACGCAATCCACCCAGTGCGCGCCGGTTTCGCGGCTGAAGCGGGCGTTGCCCACATAGGCGGCCACCTCACCGCTGGCATTGTCCACAATTACCCCGGCCGCGGTAATGTCCGGATTTAGCCCTTGCAGGTACTCGGCCAGGAGGGATTGCAGGCTGACCTGGAGCGGCATCCACAGACCGGTACGGGCCACGGCCGAACTGCCGGCCAGGTCGGGCGGCAATGCGTTCAGGGCCCATTCGCCGAACAGGAATATAGAATCGTACAGGGGCAGGGCGCCGCCTTTGGGCAGAGGCTCGGCTTTGGCCAGGGCGGCCATGTCCGGCTCAAGGCCGTGCCGCTCCACAGCCAGATCGATAATGGCGTTGCGCCGGGCCAGCGCCCCTTGCGGGTTGCGGTCCGGACGGTACAACGAGGGCCCGCGCAACAGGCCTACCAGCAGGGAGGCTTCTCCGGCGGACAAGTCTTTGGCGTTTTTGTTGAAATAAATGCGCGCCGCGGCTTCCGCGCCCCGGATATTGCCGCCCATGGGCGCACGATTGAGATACAGAGTGAGGATTTCTTCCTTGCTGAGCAAGAAATCCAATTTAACAGCCTGGAGAAACTCCACAATTTTGGTCGCGAACGTGCGTTCTTTAGGCAGGGCGATGCGGATGAGCTGGCTGGTAATGGTCGACGCGCCGGAAATCACTTTGCCGGCGGAGAGATTTTGCGCGGCGGCCCGCAGCAACGCCAGGGGATCCACACCGGGGTGATGCCAAAAGCGTTTGTCCTCCACGCTGACCACAACAGCCGGCAGCCATTTGCCCATGTCCGTGAGGGGCACGGGAATGGCCCATTCCGAAGAGGCGGACAGGCGGGCGTGGATAATGCGGCCGTCGCGGTCCAGGACCAGGGGCGAGGCCTTCCAGTGCACAATTTCATCCAGGGGCAGAGGCGTGACGGCCACTGCGCCGATAAACAGCAAAAACAGGGCGGCCAGGCCTGCGGCGGTCCACAGGCATATCTTGCGCATACGCCTGGTTGGAGGGTTTTTCAAAGGAAGCGGTCTCTTCTTTACAGCATTTTGTGCTTGTTAAAAGCGCTTAACGGCGAGAGCGAGTTGCCTTGCTGCTGCCCAACAGCAAAGCGGCATTTTGCGCTATTCCGCGCCGTCAATTTAACCTTTCCGCGCCTCCCCCGATTGGGGTTAAGGAGGGAAAGAGGTCTGGAAAGAGGGAACCTTAAGGGCGGCCTCATAAATCAGCTCACCTTCGCTTCACTGCGTTTCGCTCAGGATGAGCGGCCCTTTTGGTTCCCCCTCGCCAGTGCATTATTCCACAATAATGGTCCCGGCCTTGCCGAGGGCGCTGATAAACGGCGCGTACATGCCTTCGCCGGCCACGGGCGGCATGACAAAGGTGCCTTTGCTCACGGCCCGCATGGTGAAGGTATAGGTTGTGGCGCTGTTCAAATAGCCGGCAATGAGAATCAGCCGGTCATCGCGCAGATCCAGACGGCAGCCCCAGGCGTAGGCCATATAGTCGTTGGTGGTCGGCGCCGGTAGGTTCTGCAGGTCCTGCAGGCGCGGGTTGTCCACCTCAAGGCCCCCGGGCAGTACGCTGACCACGACCAACTGCTCAACAGGCATGGCCGGCGCGATTTTCAGGGTGGCGGTGAGGCGCGTGCCCTGCTTGATGCGCAGGGGTTCGGCGCCGTCCCAAGCCAGCACCTTGCCTGCATCGTTTTTGAGCTCCAGGCTGACGTTCAGGTTTTTGGCGAACGGCGCGGGCGCCTCTTTGGGCACGCCCGTGCTGGACCAGGAGAAGTAGGCGCTGCCCTGGCCGTCCACTTTAAGGTTTACAGGCACGGGCAGATCTTCGCCCGC
>CBDTYX010000038.1:0-11162 GCA_965364745.1 uncultured Desulfovibrionaceae bacterium
CCAAAAAGAAAAATTTAAAAACGGCAATGATATCTATCTGTACTACGGTGGAAAATATATCGGCCGGTTTTACGATTATTTTTCGGTTGTGTTCATTTTTATGTCCTACTTCATCATGATTTCCGGCGCCGGCTCAACCATTGAACAACACTACGGCATCGCTAAAAACATCGGTTGTACGGTTATGGGCGCGTGCGTGGCCTTTACCGTTATTCTCGGGCTTGGCCGCATTGTTCAGATTATCGGCAAAATCGGTCCCCTTAAGGCCGGCCTGTTCATCACCATCGGACTGTACGCTATTGCGCACAATTTCGGCGATATCGCCAAGGCCAACGAGATTATTCCGGAAATGGGCCTACTGAAGGCTTCGCCGCACTGGGGCATGGCCGCGCTTTCATATGTGGGCTTTTGCATGCTCTGGCTGGGCGCTTTTCTGGCCTCTCTGGGCAAGGTTTCGAGCAGCCGCAAAGAAGCCAGGCTCGGGGCCGTATACGGCGCGGGTCTTTTCTGTGTGGCCCTGGTGATTGTCACTTTCGGGCTTATGTCCGTCATCCATCAGGTGGCCGGCACGCAAATTCCTTCGTTGTTTCTGGCAGAGGCCATGCATCCTTATGTGGCCACCGCCTTTTCTGTAATCATTGTGCTTGGCGTATACGCCTCGGCGGTGCCTCTGCTTTGGACCGTAATTGCGCGCCTGGCCAAGCAAGGGACCAGGCGCTACGTTGTGACCACGTTTGTTCTGGCCGGGGTGGGCGTTTTGATCGCCACCGTTGTTCCCTTCAGCGAACTGGTGAACGTTGTTTATGTGCTTAACGGCTATGTGGGCATTTTCTTGTTGCTGCTGATGTTTGTGAAGAAATTTCAGGAAAGGAAGGCCAGGCGTTTTTTTTTCCGGGGGCGCTCGTGAGGCCGCTTCGAACAAAGACGGTGTGGTTGCCGTCTAGTTCCAACGGCGTTACGCCCTGAGGACAGCGCCATTAATTTCGATCAGCAGGCCGCCGCCAGGGCGGCGGCCTGCACATATCACGGGCCTGTCTGTGCATTTTAAAGCGACGGGTTTTCGGGGAAAACGGTTCCCCTGTGGGGCGCGGTTCCAGCGCCAAGCGAACTAAAGGCCGCGTGCTGCCTTTAGCGAAACCAGACAAAAACGGAGATTATCCCGATGCCTGGACCACATTCTCAAAACAAGCGTGACGCGTCCTCCGATAAAACCGGCCCGCTCGGCCGTAAGTCCGTTGTTTCTTCGGACTACGACCAGCACAGGGTCGCTTACGCCGGGTTGCAACATTTCGAGGACTACCCGGTTCCCACCCTGGCTTATGATGTGCCCAGCAAAAGCATCATTTTTTGGAATGCCGCTTTGAGCCGGCTGACCGGCTATGCGGCAGGTGAATTTTCCACAGTAACCGGCTTTGTGGACGCTTTGCTTTGCTACGCGGAAACCCGTGAGGTTTACAAACAGATTTTAAACGTCCCCCTGACTGAAGGGGAGCTGCAGCGCAGCCCGGTAACCTGCGCCGGGCAGGACGGCCGAAACTATTTTGCTGAACTGCAAATTTGGCAGCCGCATGCGGACGGCTATCCGGATAATTGCCGTTTACTGCATCTTTTGAGCCTGTCCTCAGCCGACCCCATGGTTGAGTACCTGGAAAGCTACAGCCGCGAGCTGGACAGCAAAATCCAGGAAAACAAGAGCGAGCTCGAGCGCCACAAGCAATGGCTGGAAATGGCCCTGGAAGGCAGCCGCGAAGGTTTGTGGACCATTGACTTTCGCAGCGGCAGCATGGACTTCGCCTACACCAACGTGCTGACCATTCTCGGCTATCTGCCTGAAGAGCTCAAAGACGACGAGTTTCTTCTGGCTCATGTGGGGGAAGCGCTTGCCCGCATCGGGCATTCTCTGGATGATTTGAAAAACGCTCCGCAAATCTGGGACAAACTCACCCACCCCGAGGACCTGCCTGAGGTGCAGCGGCGCCTGGACGCCCACTTTGCCGGGGAAACTCCCTACTACGAATGCCAGTACAGGGCTTTGGCCAAAAATGGGGAGTGGCGCTGGATTTTGGGGCACGGCCGCGTCATCCGCCGCGACGAGCAAGGCAAACCCCTTGAAGCTGTGGGCACCCACATTGATATTGACCAGCTTAAAAGCATTGAAGCAAGCCTGCGCCAGAGCGAGACTCTGTTTCGCACCCTGGTGGAGAATGCGCCCATAGGCATTGTGCTTATTGGGGATGACGGCGGCATTATCTATGCAAATCCGCGGTTTAACGAGCTGTACGGCTACAATCATGAAGAATTGAAGACCCTTGACGCCTGGTGGGAGCTGTCCTGTCCTGATGCGGCCGCGCGGAAGACGTTTATCGCCGCGTTGCAGAACGCCACGGCCACCGGTCTTTTAAGCGATGTGCACTGTAAGGACAATTCCACCAAACACGCCCTGGTCAAACTGGTGGAGCTTCCCGGCGGCCGCCGGCTGGTCGCTTACGAAGATATGACCGCCCAGATTATTTATGAACGCGCTTTGCAAAAGCGGGAAAAAGAGCTGCATGAAAAGTCGGAAAAGTTGGAAGAAATGAACGCGGCCTTACGCGTGCTTCTGAACCGCATGAATTCCGATCGTGAAGAGCTGGAGCACAAGGTTTTTGTCAATATTCGCGATATGATTATGCCGTACGTTGATAAATTGGAAATGATCTCGCATGGTGAAGCGCAACAATCATATTTGAATATTATTAAAACAAATCTGCAAAATGTGGTTTCTTCATTTAATCTGCAATTGGCTAAACAGAGCGTTAATCTTACTCCCCGTGAATTACAGATTGCAAATATGATTAATGAAGGCATGACTAACAAAGATATTTCCGCAATTCTATATATTTCTAATAGCGCTGTGGAATTTCACAGACATAATATTCGCAAAAAATTAAATATAGTTGACAAGAAAATCAATCTCAAAACTCATTTGCGTAATATTCTATAATTAATGCGTATAATGTTGTGTATGAAATATAAGAATAGATGTGATTGTCCGATTTTAACTGAGTTATAGGAGTTTAATATGAATAATAGCGTATTTATGGGCGAAATGACTTGGCAGGAATATGACGCCAAGCTCAAGGCAGGCGCCATTGTAATCATCCCGTTAGGTGCTCTTGAGCAGCACGGCTACCATATGACCCTTAATGTGGACGCGGTTTGCCCGGCTACGGTCAGCGAGCGCGTGGCCAAGGCCGTGGGCGGCGTAGTGGCTCCGGTCATTCCTTATGGCTGCAAGTCGCAGCAGCGTTCCGGCGGCGGCAATTTTATGCTCGGCACCACTTCGCTGGACGGGGCCACCTATATTTCGCTGATCCGCGATATCTTACGCGATCTTATTCGCCACGGCGCGCGTAAATTCGTGATGATGAACGGGCATTTTGAAAACCAGGCTTTCATGATTGAAGGCATTGATCTGGCCTTGCGCGACGCCCGCCTTGAAGGCATCAGCGACGCGAGAGCCATGCTCATTTCTTATTGGGATTTCATCTCTGACCCCAAAGTGCTGGAATATCTCTATCCCGACGGCATGCCCGGTTGGGATGCGGAACACGCGGGACTTATGGAAACCTCCATTATGATGGCCGTGCGCCCCGAATTGGTGGATCTTTCTCGGGCAGTGCAGCACCCTTCGGTTAAATTTCCCTTGTATGACGTTTTTCCGCCCCATGAAGATTGGACTCCCGCTCCGGGCACGTTGTCTTCGCCTGAAGGCTCCACAGCCGATAAGGGCGAATTGATTTTGAAAACCTGCACGGAAGGCATTGTCGCGGAGATCAAAAAGGAATTCGGCGCATAAGCGGCCAGGCACGAGGATGAAATAATGCTGAAAATAGACAACTTGTGCGTTAAATACGGCTCCGCCCAAATCCTGCATAATGTGGGATTCAACGTGGCCCGGGGAGACTGCGTATGCATCATCGGCGCCAACGGAGCCGGCAAAACCACTCTGCTCAAAACCATTTCAGGGGTTGTACGCAGTTGGAACGGCAGCATCATTTTTGAAGGCGCGAACATAGAAAAGTCCCAGCCTGATGAAATCATCAAGCTGGGCATTGCCCACTGCCCGGAAGGGCGTCGGGTGTTCCCGGCCATGACCGTGACCGAAAACCTGGAATTGGGCGGGATTACCAATAGGGAGAAAACCCAGGAACTCATCGCGGAGTGCTTCAAGCGCTTTCCCCGCCTGGCCGAGCGCGCCACACAGCTGGCCGGGACCATGAGCGGCGGCGAGCAGCAAATGCTGGCCATTGCCCGGGCGCTTATGTCCGGCCCCAAAATCATCATGTTCGACGAACCCTCCCTGGGTCTTGCTCCCAATACTGTGGAGCTGGTGGCCGACATCATCAAGGAGCTGCACCAGGCCGGACATACCATTTTGTTGGTGGAGCAGAACGCCTTTTTGGCCATGAGCATTTCCAATTACACCTATGTGCTTGAAACCGGCAAAATAGAAAAGCACGGACCTTCCAGCGAGCTTCTGCAGGATGACTACATCCGCAAGGCCTACCTTGGAATCTAACCACGGTTATCAAGCCAAGGGAGACAAACTATGCTTGAATTCATACAGCACTGCCTGAACGGATTGATTATCGGCGGAGCTTATGCGCTTATTGGTGTAGGCATGACCATGATCCTGGGGATCATGCGGGTAATCAACTTTGCCCACGGCGAATTTTATATGCTGGGCGCGTATCTGTGCTACAGCCTGGTTACGCTTTTGGGCATAAACTTCTTTTTGGCCTTTCCCATTGCCATCCTGTGCATGGCCCTGGTGGGCTGCTGCGTAGAGCAGGTGGTCTTGCGTCCCTTGCGCGGCCGGGAGCTGAATACCAATATGATGGCCATGATCGGGGTGAGCATCGCTTTCTCCAACCTGGCCCTTTTAATCTGGGGCGCGGTGCCCCAGGCCATTCCGCAGCCTTTCCCCGGCGGCGCCATCAGCATTTTCGGCTTGAGCTTCACGCCGTTCAGGCTGTTTATCTGCGCCACGGCCCTGGTCATTATCGTGGGCGTGCATTTGTTCATTCAGCGCACCATGCAGGGCAAGAGCATGCGCGCCACTTTCCAGGATATGGAAATGGCCTCCATGCTGGGGGTACGTGTCAATCGCGTCTTCCCCCTGACCTTTGGCCTGGGCGCGGCCATGGCCGCAGTGTCCGGCATTCTGCTGGGCATTTTGTTCAGCCTTAAGCCCACCATGGGCGAATTCGCGGTGTCCAGAGCCTTTGCCGTGGTCATTTTGGGCGGCATGGGCAGCTTTCCCGGCGCTATTGCCGGCGGCCTGATTCTGGGTTTGTCGGAAAACCTGGCCGCAGCGTATATCTCGTCGGGCTTCAAGGACGCCATAGCCTTCATGCTCATTGTCTTCATTCTGGTCTTTAAACCCACCGGCCTTATTGCCGTAAACGTGAACAAAAAGTAGGCGGCGGGAACTATGAAATCTGCAAACAAATTCATTGTACTTGGGGCGATCTGCCTGGCGATGCTGGGCCTGCCCCTGGTTGTGGACAACTACTACATCATGCACCTGATCATCATGTTTTTGATCTGGTCCATATACAGCTCCAGTTACAACATTTTGCTCAATGCCGGGCAACTGTCGCTGGCGCATAACGCCTTTTTTGCCGTAGCCGGCTATTGCTCCGCCATTTTCATGATGCGCCTGGAGCTGCCGTTTCTGGTTTCCATGTTTTCCGGAGCGCTTTTAAGCATGCTTTTCGGCTTATTCATCGGCAAGATCACCGTAAAGATGCGCGGTTCCCACTTTGTGCTGGTAACTTTTGCCTTTGCGGAAATTACCCGAATCACGGCCAATAACTGGACTTCAGTGACCAACGGCCCTAACGGCATCCGGGGGGTGCCCGGCCCCGAGATTTTCGGCCAGGCCATCATGTCCATGCCGGCGCTGTATTACATGGCTCTGATCCTGATGGGGATAACCCTTTATGTGGCCTGGCGCATGCTTTACGGGCGTTTAGGGCGCACGTTCATAGCCTTGCGCACGTCGGAAGACCTGGCCGAAGCCGTGGGCATCAGCCACACGCGTTATATTATGGTCGCCATTGCCGTAAGCTGCTTCCTGACCGGACTTGGGGGCAGTTTTTACGCCCACTATGTCACTTTGGTCAGCCCGGAACTCAGCAAGTTCGGCTACATGATCAACGTGCTGATCATGGTCATCGCCGGCGGACGGTACACTTTGTTCGGTCCGGTGCTGGGCGCGGCCATGTTCGTGTTCTTCTCGGAATTCCTGCGCTTTTTCGACATGTACAGAATGCTGATTTTCGGCACCTTGCTGATCCTCATTGTCATGTTCATGCCGCAGGGCATTTATCCGGTCTGCGCTAATGCAGTTAAACGCTGGTGCAAACGCGGCGCCAATTAAGGAGAAGGACGTATGTACTTTAGCGTAGACAACTTAACCGTTCGCTTCGGCGGTCTTGTAGCCGTTGATCAGGTTTCATTTGAGCTCAAAGAAGGGCAGATTATGAGCCTGGTCGGGCCAAACGGAGCTGGAAAAACCACAGTATTCAACGCGCTGACCGGGTTCGGCCCTTTTGAAACCGGCAGCGTGATCTTTAAGGGCGAAAATATCCTGGGCAAAAAGCCCGTGGATATAGCCAAGCTGGGAGTTACCCGGTCTTTTCAGAAAACTCACGTGTTTCACGGTATGACCGTACTGGAGAATATAATCACCGCCCGCAACCTTAAGTTTAAAACCGGGTTCTGGGCCAATATTCTGCATCTTCCTGGCGTAGGCAAGGAAGAAAGGCAGGCCGAGGACGCCGCTTTGGAAACTCTGGAGTTTTTCGGCTTGGCCCACCTGAAAGATCAAATGGCGGACAGCCTGTCCTACGGCGATGCCAGATTTTTGGGCGTGGCCGTGGCCTTTGCCACGGGCGCCGAGCTTTTGCTGCTTGACGAGCCGGCGGCCGGTCTCAACCCCGTGGATACCGAGAGGCTTATGGAGATTCTTTTGAGAATAAAGAAATTGAGCAAGACCATTCTGCTTATCGAGCACGATATGAAAATGGTCATGACCATTTCCGATTGGGTGACCGTGGTTTGCTTCGGCAAGAAGATTGCGGAGGGGACGCCTTCCGTAGTCGCCAATTGTCCCGAAGTTATTGAGGCATATTTGGGATCGGGCGCTATGAAAGTGACCGTGCCCGAAGCTACGGTAAACTGAACCAACCGCAATTAACCTTAGATAAGGAGTTTAAGCATGAAAAAAACGTGGCTGAAGATTTTGGGCTTGAGTTTGGCCCTGTCCTTGGGGTTAGGTGGTGTAGCCGGCGCCGAAACCATAAAGATCGGGGGCATTCAGCCTCTGACCGATTGGGGCGCGGCTGAGGGCAACTATGTCCGTAACGGCGCTGAAATCGCCGTGGAAAAGATTAATGCCGACGGAGGCATTAACGGCAAGCAGATAGAATTGATTGTTGAGGACGGCCGCAATGACCCGGCGGAATCTCTCAATGCGGCTCAAAAGCTGATCAACCGCGACAAAGTGTCTGTGCTGTTCGGCTGCTGGCTGAGCTCGGCGACCTTGGCCATCATTCCCACTGTGGAACGAGCCGGCATCCCTCTGGTGGTGGAAGTCTCCGGCGCCGATGAAATCACTCATCCGGCCCGCAAGTTCGTGTTCCGCACGTCTACCTTGTTCTCGCAGGAAGCCGAGGCTGCGCGCAAAGCGGTTAAGGCGCTCGGCGTAACCAAGGTTACTTTCATCGCCCAGGATAACGATTTCGGTCGCGGGTCGGTAAAAGCTTTTGAAAGCATGCTTAAAGAAGAAGGTATCGGTATCGGCGATATTTACTACATCGACGCCGCCTCCAACGACTTCTACCCCATTCTGACCAAGATCAAAAACTCCGACGCGGACATGATCATTCTGACTCACAACAATGCCGGCTTCGCCAAGATTCTGGAGCAGCGCTTTGAGTTGGGCCTTACCCAGAAAGTTATGACCACGGGCGGCAGTTCCTGGCCGTATACCATTGCCAAACTCAACGGCGGCGAACCCACCAAGGGCTCTTACCACCTGGCTTTCTTTGCGGCCGATGATCCCCAGTATTCTCCCAATCCTGAGGAAGCCGCCTACTATGTGGAACAGTGGAAAGCGCGCAAGCTTGATTGGGACGGCATTCAGGAAGGCTCTCGCGGCTATGAGGTGATTATGACCATTGCTGAAGGCCTGCGCGGCGCCAACGGCTCCGACGATCCCAAGGAAATTCGCGACGCTTTGGAAAAAATCGACCGCAAAGGCATTATCGGTATTGTCAAGTTTGACGAGTTCCACGACATCCAGCCCAACATCATGGTGCTGGAAGTGACCGGAGACAAGGGCGAGTATGAAATTCCCGCCGCCCTGAACAGCTCGATTTATGTAAAATAGTCATGGGGGTTCTCCCGGTTCGGGCGCAAGCTGACGGGCCGTACTCCGAGCCGGGAGAACCAAAAGTTCGGGTGCATGAGAAAACAACCCAAACAATCGGCAGAAGCGTCGCTTCAAGGAAGACGTCTTCTCCTGATAGGGAAATAAGTTCTTACCGGACGCTTGGCAAAGCCGGGCCAGATTGCCTGAAAGGGCGGTTCGCCGGCAAATATGCGTATGCACTGGGGATGTTCTCAAAGCATTCGCGAAAACGGAGGTGCCTATGTTCTTTGATAACTGGATATTGGATGGGTACATTTGGAGTAATATCGTACTTTTTGTGGTGGCTCTGCTCAATTTCCTTTTCTTCGGATTGCGCAAAAGCGGTGGCAGTAACTAGCAAGCATCTTGGCCGCCAACGATTTATGAAGCAAGATCGGCTTGAAAATGCGGCAAGAATCCGGTGGGTTCGACCCAAAGCGGGCAGGACCAGCTTTCGGCTTGTCTGAGAAATGAACGCATTGCTTTTAAGAGAATCACCCAGGAGGTGTGAACAATATGGAAAATCTGTCGTCAAATGCTTCAATTTTGCTTGAGAACGCATCCCTGTATAACTGGACGTTCTTTATAATTTCCGTGGGTATTATGATTTATTTCGGCCTCAGGGGCAGAAAAGTCACAGAAAGAAGTGATGATGGCTTCCTGGTGGCCGGCCGCTCTTTGGGCCCGGTGGTGGGCACCTGCGCCGTGGTGGGGACGGGTTACAGCGGCTGGTGCTTCATGGGCGCGCCCGGCATTTGCTATGCCTTTGGTCCCATTGAGCTTCTGTATAACTTCGGTTTTGCCGTATCCATTACGCTGGCGGTTATGTTTTTTGCCGGCGTGCTGCGCAGAAGCGCCGGAGCCATGGGCAGCAATACCATTCCCGAGTATATCGCCCACTCTCACGCGCACGGCAAGGGCATGACCTGGCTGCTGCAGGGCACCACCGGCTTCATCACCCTGATTCTGCTCATAGTTTTTCTGGTCGGGCAAATCCGGGCCGTGGGGCTGCTGACCGCCCAGTGGCTGGACATTCAACCCTGGCTGGCATCCACTATCGTCATTTCCATGATTGTGTTTTATACCGCTTTTGGCGGCCTGGCCGCCGTGGCCTGGACCGATACCGTCATGGTCATCGGCATGGTGCTGGCCTGCGTGTACTGCAGCTTCGTTATTTTCAGCGATGTGTCGCCCATGGAACTGGTTTCTCAGCTGCGGGCCAACTTTGATGGCTTTATCGACGCCCAGACCGCGGCCCCATATGGAGACAGCAAAATATCGGCTTACTACAGCATCCCCTACGCCTTCTTCTTCGCCGCGGTGCTGCCCTACATGGCCGTGCGCTTCCTGGCTTTCAAAAAAGATGCCAACCTGCCGCTCATGGGCTTCTACACCGCGGTGCTGTGCATTATCCTGAGCATCATTCCCATTGTGGGTCTGTATGTGAAGCTGCGCATTCCGGACCTGGAAGTGGCTGATAACGCCATGCCCGTGTTCCTGGCCAACTTCGTGCATCCGGCCGCCAACATAGTAATAACCCTGTTCATTCTCTTTGCCATGCAATCCACGGCCAATGGCCTGCTGCACACCTTGTCTTCGGCGGCTACGCATGACATGCGCGTGGCATTTACCAAGGATGCTCCCATTACCGCCGCCCGCGCGCTGACGCTTAACCGCATCGGCGTGCTGGTCATTGGCCTGGCCGGCATTTTCCTTACTTATGTGGCGCCTTCGCATTATTTGAATTTCCTTAATATCCTGGGCACCGGCACGTTGCAGGCAGTGCTTATCGGTCCTGTGTTCATCGGCACCTTCTGGAGGGGCAACGCTTACGGTGCGCTGGCCTCCATGGTCGGCGGCGGTTTTACCGCAGGCTATTGCTTGCTGGCCACGGACCTCGGCTGGGTTATGGGGCCGCTGCTGGGCGATATGGTGGCTTGCGGTTTGTATATCGCCGTGTCCCTGGCCACTATGAAGGTGTATTCTCCCATCAAGATCGTGCGGGAGGCCATCGCTTAAGCCGGGAGTAAATCAAGACAACTATTTAATAGAACCGGGTCCGCTGCGGCGGATCCGGTTTTTTGCATTTAAGCCCACAGAGGTGAAGACGGACGGGGAAGACCAGAACCTATCTCATAATCAACTTTGGCTACAAAATCAGTCTTCGGGCCATGGGCGAGGCCATGAGCCAAATCTGGATTTCTCGCTTTCAAAGTTGATTATGAGGTTGGCTCTAATTTCCGGCAAAACGGGCCAGTTCGGCCTTAAGCCGGTGGGCTTTGTTTTTGCCGATGCCGGGAATGGCGGCCAGAGCTTCTTCGGCGGCCGCGGCCATGTCGGGCAAAGAATCGAAATGCGCCCAGAGCAGGGCGGCCGTTTTGGGGCCGATGCCGGGCACATCCAGAAGCGCGCCGCTGAGCGCGGCTTTGTTTCTGGCCTTGCGGTGGCGGCCCAGGGCATGGTCGTGCACCGTATCGCGCACCCGTTGCAAAAACAGCAGCTCCGGCGAGCCTTCCTGCAAGGGCAGAGGGTTTTTGCGGCCGGGAATGAAGATGCGGTCGGCCACGTTGCCGGCCCGGCGGTCGGGGCGTCCGTCTTCCGTACGCGCCTTGGCGATGGCGGCCAGGGCGAAAAGATCGTCCTGCCCGGCCTCGTGCAGGGCGCGCATAACTACGGCCAACTGCCCCAGCCCGCCGTCAAT
>CBDTYX010000039.1:0-11131 GCA_965364745.1 uncultured Desulfovibrionaceae bacterium
CGAACACGGTGACTTTGCGGCCGGGCATTACCGGGGTGTCATAGTTGGGGAAGTCGTAAGCCCGGCCGAGGTTGACGCGGGTTAAGTATTCATTGGCTGAAAACACGCCTTTGAGGTTTTCGCCGGCGATGTTCAGGAACCAGGGCAGCCCGGCGCCCACGCCGATAAATACCGCCTGGTAGCCTTGGTCAAACAGGTCTTTGATCTGGAAGGTCTTGCCGCCCACCCAGTTGGTAAGGAACTGAACGCCGAGCTGCTTGAGCACGGAAATTTCCGAGCCTACGATTTCTTCTTTGGGCAGGCGGAATTCGGGAATGCCGTAAACCAGCACGCCGCCAAGCTCATGCAGGGCCTCAAACACGGTTACGGAAATGCCGCGCGCGGCGAGATACCCGGCCGCGGTCAGCGAAGCCGGCCCGGAGCCTATGCAGGCCACTTTAAGACGCGGGTCGGGGAAGGCGCACTGGCCGCCGCCGAGCAGGGCCTGGCAGGCGCCGGAGGCGAGGTAAGAGTCGGCCGCGAAGCGCTCCAGGCGGCCGATGGCCACGGGCTCGCCCTTAACGCCCAGCACGCATTTGGCTTCGCACTGGCTCTCCTGGGGGCAAACCCGGCCGCAGACAGCGGGCAGGCTGTTGGTGCGCTTGAGCACGGTGTAAGCTTCTTCCAGGTCGCCATCGGCAATGGCTTTGATAAACTGAGGAATTTCCACTTCCACGGGGCAGCCGGACACGCATAAAGGCTTTTTGCACTGCAGGCAGCGTCTGGCCTCGGCCTGGGCCTGGCCTGGAGAATAACCCAGGGCCACTTCCCGGAAATTATGGATGCGTTCTTCCGCCGGTTGGCAGGGCATAGGCACCCGGCCCGCCTTGGTCTTTTTGATTTTTTTGACCTGGCCGGCCTCCAGGCAATGGCAATATTCGTCGTTGGATTGACGCTCCTGGTCCTTAAAAGTTTCCAGGCGTTGGCGCAGTTGGGGAAAGTCGACCAGGTAACCGTCAAATTCCGGGCCGTCCACGCAGGTGAACTTGGTTTGGCCGTCCACGGTTACGCGGCAGGCCCCGCACATGCCGATGCCGTCCACCATAATCGAGTTGAGGCTGACCGTGACCGGCACGTTAAAGGGGCGCGCGGTATTGACCACGGCTTCCATCATGGGCACCGGGCCCACGGCCACAATTTCTTTTACCTTGGGGTCGTTTTCCAGGCGTTCGCGCAAAAGTTCGGTAACAATGCCCTTGCGGCCGAAGCTGCCGTCATCGGTGGACACCAGCACTTCCGGGCAGAAAGCGGATAATTCGTCGTAATAAAGGAGCAGATCTTTGCTGCGCGATCCGATGACCGCGACCACATGGTTGCCCGCCTGGTGGTGCCCCTTGGCGATGTGGTGCATGGCCGCTATGCCCGTGCCCCCGCCCACGCACAGAACAGTGCCGTCGGTTTTTTCAATGTGAGTGGGCTTGCCCAAAGGTCCGCACAAGTCGGCCAGGTTGTCGCCTTCTTTAAGCTGCTCAAGTTCAGCCGTGGTTTTGCCCATAACCAGGTAAACCAGGGTGATGGTCCCGGCCTGCTTATCCGTATCGGCAATGGTCAAGGGAATGCGTTCGCCGTTTTCAGATACGCGCAAAATGACGAAGCTGCCGGGCTTAGCGGCTGCGGCAATGTGCGGGGCTTCAATGATCAGGCGGCTGGTGCGGCCGGGAATGAGCGATTCTTTTTTCAGGATGGGCGCGGACATGGTTGACTCCTTTAAGGCAGAACTCCTTTTTTCTCAGGCTGCCGTAGCAATATTTCAGCATTTGTGAAAAAGTGCACGACCCTGTGCGCGCATAGCTACTATATTTTTTCACAAAATAAAACCAAAAAAATCAGTAGGGGAGGCTATGGATGAAAAAGAGCTCCGAATTTTTCGGAGCTCTCCAAAATACGCGTCTGTCGGAGTTAAAAATGGCTTTCGGCAAATATATTTTTGTTTTACGGCTTGGCGATCTGTTTAACTTCTATTTTAATTTCTATTTTGCGGTCAAAACAATCCTTGTCCACTTCTCCATAAATTTCCACCAGATCGGCAGGGCTTATTTGCTGCCCCTCCCATCTTCTGTCGCTGATGTCCAGGATAATGTCGCCGGTGTCGTCCCTAAAGAGGTATTTGTCGCTGCCGATCCGCTGGACGATGTATCCCTTGAGAGCCACTTGGTCGTCGTCGTTCATGGTTTTGGCCTGCTTTACAGTTATGAAATCAGGGCCTGGTCCGGAATACCCGCCGCCGTAGCTGTTGTTGGCCAGAGCTTGCCCCGCGCCTGAACTCAAAACCGCCGCAAGGGCCAACGCAACCGCGACAGCCCGCAAACGGAAATTTTTTTCGTTTTTATCTAAATTATGCATAATTATCCTCCGAGATTATAAACTTGGACTCCGGCGGGGGAAGCCTGAAAACATCTGAGGGGGGATATCGGCACAAGCTGAAAGCTATTTTGAAACGAGCCAGGTAATGATAGCGCGAAAGTATCCGCATGGAAAATTTTAGTCAAATCGACAGCTGAAATCTACCCCCCGGAATCGCCTTTGGCTGCAAAAGCGCCATTCAGGTTCCGGGAGCTTTAGTCTTTTTTCTTCACGGCAAAGTTAACTATTAGGCAGGTTCCAAGCCAGGTCGCACAAGGCGGCCGGGTTGTCGCCTTTTTTGAGTCGCTCAAGCTAAGCCGTGGTTTTGGCCATAACCAGGCAAATCAGGCCGATGGTTCCGGCCTGGTTATGCGTATCGGCAATGATCAAAGGGGGATGCGCTCGCCGGTTTCAGCAGGGGGAGGCTATGGATGAAAAAGAGCCCCGAATTTTTCGGAGCTCTTTAAAAGCATGCTTTCATCTGAGCGAAAAACGGACGCAGGCAAATATATTTTCGCGCTTACGGCTTAATAAGCTGTTTAACTTCCACTTCCAGGTCAAACCAGTCTTTATCTATTTCCCCGTAAACTTCCACCAGGTCTTCCGCGCCTATTTGCTGGCCCGCCCATCTTTTTTCGCTTATTTCCAGGGTGATGTCGCCGGTTTTGTCTTTAAAAAGATACCTGTCGCCGCCAAGACGCTGGACGATGTAGCCTTTGAGGGCCACATGGGCGTCATCTTTCATGTTTTTGGCTTGCTCCACAGTCACGAACTCAGGCCCGGGGCCGGTATAGCCGCCGGTCTGGCCGGGCCCGGAATACCCGTCCTGGTTATTTTTGGCCAAGGCCTGCCCTGCGCTTAAAGTCAAAGCTACAGTCAGGGCCAACGCAGCCGCGAAAGCGCGCAAACGTAAGTTTTTTCTTTTTTCGTCTTTATACAGGGTCGGGGCGCTATGCATAATCATCCTCCGGGGTTATGGTATTGGCTGCGTTCAGCCGGGAAAGCTTCATGGGCTGCTTTGCAGATGTTTTCATACGGCAGGGGAATGTGTTCTAAAAAACAATTCAAATTGCCTAATAAAATATACATGCGGCGTCTTTTAGTCAAATCAGCGACAGGGGAGCAGCCTAGGGCGGCTTATCCGCAAAAGGCCGCGGCGGAACCGCAGGGGGGAACATAAAAAGAACCTTGAAGGCGCTTGACAAAAAGTATAGGGATTGTGAATTAATATACATGTGGAAAAGCATCACGATCTAAAAACCATACTGTATATTAAAGAGTCAACCGTTGGGATACCATTTTTAACAGGCATCGCGGCAACTTTTTTATCAGGCGTTAAACGCAGTGCCCCCGACGTCATTTTTAAAAGGAGAGTTCTCATGGCTTCCAACCCCAAAATGAAAACCATGGACGGCAACACCGCGACCGCATACATATCTTATGCCTTAAGCGACACCGCCGCCCTGTATCCCATTACGCCTTCATCTCCCATGGGCGAAGTGGTGGACGAATGGGCGGCCGAGGGACGAAAAAACCTGTTCGGCCAGGTTATGTCCATCAAACAGCTGCAATCTGAAGCGGGCGCGGCCGGCGCCGTGCACGGCTCTCTGGCCGGGGGCGCGCTTACCTCTACGTACACCGCCTCGCAGGGGCTCCTTTTAATGATCCCCAATATGTATAAAATTTCGGGCGAGCTTTTGCCGGGCGTATTTCACGTTTCGGCCCGGGCCGTGGCCACGCACGCCCTGTCAATTTTCGGCGATCACCAGGACGTTATGGCCGTGCGCCAGACCGGCTTTGCCATGCTGTGCTCCTCTTCCGTGCAGGAAAGCATGGATATGGCCCTGGTGGCCCACCTGGCGGCCATTGAGTCCGATGTGCCGTTCTGCCACTTTTTCGACGGTTTCCGTACCTCCCACGAAGTGCAGAAGATCAACATCATCGACTACGAGGACATCAGAAAAATCGTCAACTGGGACAAAATTTCCCAGTTCCGGCAGCGAGCCATGAACCCCGAGCACCCGCACATTCGCGGCACTGCCCAGAACCCGGACATCTACTTTCAGGGTTCTGAGGCGGCGAACCTCTTTTATGACGCCGTGCCCCAAATTGTGCTTGATTCCATGAAAAAGGTTGAGGGCATCACCGGCCGCGCCTATAAACTTTTTGACTACGTGGGCCACCCCGAGGCCGACCGGGTTATCGTGGCCATGGGCTCCTGCTGCGAAGCCATTGACGAGCTTGTGCACTGCCTGGTCGATAAAGGCGAGCGCGTGGGGCTTGTTAAAGTGCGCCTGTACCGCCCCTTCTCGGCCGAGCATCTGCTGGGCGCCATTCCGGGCACGGTGCGGGCCGTTTCCGTGCTTGACCGCACCAAGGAACCGGGCGCTTTGGGCGAACCCCTGTACCTGGATGTGGTCACCGCCTTTGCCGGACGCAAACACGCGCCGGTCATCGTGGGCGGCCGCTACGGCCTGGGCTCCAAAGAATTCACCCCGGGCATGGCCAAGGCCGTGTTTGACAACTTAAAGAGCATCGCCCCCAAAAATCGTTTTACCGTGGGCATTGACGACGATGTGTCCTACACTTCTCTGGCCGTGACCGAAGATATCGACACCGTGCCCGAAGGCACCGTCCAGTGCAAGTTCTTCGGGCTGGGTTCCGACGGCACCGTTGGCGCCAACAAGCAGGCCATCAAAATTATCGGCGACAACACCGACCTTTACGCGCAGGCCTATTTCGCCTACGACTCCAAAAAGTCCGGCGGTTACACCGTGTCCCACCTGCGTTTCGGGCAAAAGCCCATCAAATCGACCTATCTGATCACCGCGGCCGACTATATCGCCTGCCACAAAGACGCCTATGTCCACCAGTATGAAATTCTGGAAGGCATCAAGGACGGCGGCGCCTTTGTGCTCAATACCGGTTGGAGCGGGGTCAAGGAGCTGGAAAAGCACCTGCCCGATCACATGAAGCGCATCATCGCCGGCAAGAAGCTGAAGTTTTACACCGTGGACGCGGTCAAGGTGGCCGAGGAGGTGGGCCTGGGCGGCCGCATCAACATGATCATGCAGACCGTGTTCTTCAAGCTGGCCAAGGTTATCCCCTTTGAGCACGCCGTGGAGCTGCTTAAGGATTCCATCCACAAAACCTACGGCAGCAAGGGCGAAAAAGTGGTGAACATGAACATCGCCGCTGTGGACAAAGCCCTGGAAGCCCTGCATGAGGTCAAATACCCCGCGGCCTGGGCCGATTTGCCCGATGCCCCCTATCTGCCCGAGGATGACGACGAATACATTCGCGACGTGGTGCGGCCCATTCTGGCCCAGCAGGGCGACAAACTGCCGGTGTCCAGCTTTACGGCCGACGGCATCGCGCCCTTGAGCACCGCCGCTTTTGAAAAGCGCGAAGTGGCCATCCGCGTGCCGCACTGGCTGCCGGAAAACTGCATTCAGTGCAACCAGTGCTCCTTTGTCTGCCCGCATGCTTCCATCAGACCTTACCTGGCCACGCCGGAAGAGCTGGAAGACGCGCCCGAGTCGTTTGTGACCATTGACGCTGTGGGCAAGGAACTGGCCGGCCTGAAGTACCGCATCCAGGTGTACGCTCAGGACTGCCAGGGCTGCGGCTCCTGCGCCAATGTCTGCCCGGCCAAAACCAAGGCGCTGGCCATGGAGCCCATCGCCACGCAGTTGCCCGATCAGGTGCCCAACCTGGAGTTCGCCCAGGAGCACATCAGCATTAAAGACGATCTCATGGGCGTGAACACGGTTAAAGGCTCCCAGTTTCGGCAGCCGCTCATGGAATTCTCCGGCGCTTGCGCCGGTTGCGGCGAGACCCCTTACGTCAAGCTGATCACCCAATTGTTCGGCGACCGGATGATCATCGCCAACGCCACGGGCTGTACTTCCATTTGGGGCGCTTCGGCCCCGACAACGCCTTATTGTCAGAATCCGCACGGCCAGGGCCCGGCCTGGGGCAACTCCCTGTTTGAAGACGCGGCTGAATTCGGCTTCGGCATCAGCATGGCCTACACGCAGCGCCGCAGCCGCCTGGCCGACACGCTGACCAAGGCTCTGGAGCATTCGCCTTCGGCTGAGCTCAAGGCGGCCATAGAAGGCTGGCTGGCCGGCCAGAACGATGCCGAGGCCTCGCGTTCCTTCGGCCAGGAGGTGCTGGAAACCATCCACACCATTGATGACGAGGCGTTGATCGACCAAGTTTACGACATGGCCGACACGTTGACCAAGCCCTCCATCTGGGTGTTCGGCGGCGACGGCTGGGCCTACGACATCGGCTACGGCGGCCTCGACCACGTCCTGGCTTCGGGCGAGGACATCAATGTGCTGGTGCTGGATACCGAAGTGTATTCCAATACCGGCGGGCAGTCTTCCAAGGCCACGCCCCTGGGCGCAATCGCTAAATTCGCGGCCCTGGGCAAGCGTACGCCCAAGAAGGATCTGGGCAAAATGGCCATGGCTTACGGTAACGTGTACGTGGCCTACATCTCCATGGGCGCCAACAAGCAGCAGGCCCTCAAAGCCATTCAGGAAGCCGAAGCCTACAAGGGCCCTTCTCTGATCGTGGCCTATGCGCCGTGCATTAACCAGGGCGTGCGCAAGGGTATGGGCCGGTCCATGGAAGAAGGCAAGCTGGCCGTGGATACCGGCTATTGGCCTCTGTACCGCTATAATCCCGCGTTGCTTGATGAAGGCAAAAACCCGTTGCAGGTGGAGTACAAGGGCCCGGACGGCAACCTGCATGAGTTCTTGTCCGGCGAAAACCGTTATGCCCAGTTGGAAACTTTGGCTCCGGAAGACGCCAAACGCCTGCGCGCCAGCCTGGAATTCTACTGCTGTGAGCTGTATGAATCCCTGAAGTGGCAGGCCGAGCGCCCCATGACCGTTTGCGCGCCGGGCGACGGCAAAGCGGCCGAGCCCGCTGAAGAAAAAGCCGCCCATGAGGCTGAAGCTTGTGAGCACGAGCCCACGGCCGAAGGTTCGCGGCCTAAAAAGGCCGGCCCGGAGCCGTGCGATGAAGCCCACAAAGGCTGAGTCCTAATTTGAAATCATTATAAAATAAACCCGGGGGCCTTACGGCCCCCTTTTTTCCACCGTTCAAGGTTGCCCTGCAAGCTTTAAACGGGGAGGGATCCTCTCGTATGTCGGACCGGCTTCAAGGCGCGGAGCGGTGGAATTTTTCCTGATTTGCGGACCAGCTTACTGTAAGAGTTTGCGGATGACGGCAAAATCCTTTACCCGTGCCCCTTTTCGTCGAACGAGCCGTTAAGTTCTTTTTTGAAAGCCAAGGAATCAAACTACAGTATTTTTACTTCCCACAGCTTTTGATTGGGATTATGTTAAAAAAGATAGATGTATTTTACTGCGGCAAACTTGCTGTTTATACCCCCCCCCAAGGAGATTCCCGCCTATGTCTAAAACCCTGTATGTCAGCGCAGATGAAGGCAGAACCGGCAAATCGGCCATTGTGCTCGGCGTGATGCACACTTTGCAGCGTGAGATGGGCAACGTGGCGTTTTTCCGCCCGATCATCAATGAACCCAATGACCATGATCTGCACATGATTCTCAAGCGTTTTGAACTGGACACGCCGTATGAGGACGCCTACGGCGTGACTTTGGATGAAGCCAGAGAGCTGCTTAACTCCGGCAAACGGGCGCAGTTGATTGACACCATCATCAAAAAATATAAGGCCCTGGAAGAGAATCACAGCTTTGTGCTGTGTGAAGGTTCAGATTTTTTGGGCAAGGATTCAGCTTTTGAATTTGAGCTCAATGCCGATATCGCGGCCACTTTGGACGAGCCCGTGCTCATCATTTCCAGCGGCCAGGATAAAACCGCCCAGCAGATCATCCATTCCGCCAATCTCACTCTGGAGTTAATGCGGGCCAAGGGGCTGGATGTGGTGGCGGTCATCGTCAACCGTGCCCAAGTTACTGAAGGCGAGCGCCGCAAAATTCTTTCCTCGTTCAAAGCGGACAAGGACGGCACTTCACCCGCCGTATACGTGGTGCCTGAAGAACCGGCCCTTGGCCGTCCCACGGTGGATGACGTGCGCGCCAGCTTGAACGCGGAAGTCATCTACGGAGCTGAACGCATGGACGCGCTGGTGGAGGAGTTTCTTATCGCGGCCATGCAGGTGGAGCATTTTCTTAAGTACCTGTCACCGGGAGCCATGGTCATTACCCCGGGCGACCGTTCGGACATCATTCTGGCTACCTTGGCTTCGCGCCTGTCATCCAAATACCCCGATGTTTCCTCTATCGTGCTCACCGGAGGTCTGAAGCCCGACAAACATGTCATGGAGCTTATTCAGGGCTGGGTGGGCATTCCCTTGCCCATTTTGGCCGTACCGGATTCTACTTTTCACACGGTCAAGGCAGTCAATGATCTGCGCGGACGCATTGAGCCGGACGATGAGCGCAAAGTGGCCACCGCCTTGGGGTTGTTTGAGCGCAACGTGGACGGCGAGGAGCTGACCCGTCGCTTCATCAGCCGCCAGTCTGATAAAATCAGCCCCAAAATGTTCGAGTTCAAGCTCATTGAAATGGCCCAGCGCAACAAAATGCGCATTGTGCTGCCCGAGGGCATGGAGGATCGCATCATTTCGGCAGCAGACATTTTGTTGCGCCGCGATGTAGTGGATTTAACGCTTCTGGGCCCGCCTGATAAAATTCTGTCCAAAAGCAAAAGCCTGGGGCTGGATTTGACCGGGGCTGAGATCATTGACCCCTTGAATTCTCCGGATCTTGATGATTATATTCAGACCTATTTTGAGTTGCGCAAAAACAAGGGCATGACTGTGGAGCAAGCCAGAGATGAAATGGAAGACGGCAATTTTTTCGGGACCATGATGGTCTATAAAGGCGTGGCCGACGGGCTGGTCTCCGGCTCCATCCACACCACGGCCGAGACCATTCGCCCGGCCTTGCAGTTTATTAAAACCGAGCCGGGCACGGCCATTGTCTCTTCCGTGTTTCTGATGTGCCTGCAAGACCGGGTGCTGGTCTTCGGCGATTGCGCGGTGAATACCAACCCTTCCGCGGAAGAGCTGGCGGACATAGCCATCTCTTCGGCCAATACCGCCCGCATTTTCGGCATTGAACCCCGCGTGGCCATGCTTTCCTACTCTACGGGGGTGTCCGGCAAAGGTGAAGACGTGGACGTAGTGGCCGAAGCCACGCGTCTGGCCCAGGCTAAAGCGCCCGACCTTCTGGTGGAAGGCCCCCTGCAATATGACGCGGCCATCGACCCGACCACGGCGCACACCAAGGCCCCGGACAGTAAAGTGGCCGGCCGGGCCACAGTGTTTATCTTCCCGGATTTGAACACCGGCAACAACACCTATAAGGCCGTGCAGCGCGCGGCCAACGCTGTGGCCATCGGCCCTGTTTTGCAGGGCCTGCGCAAACCGGTTAATGATTTATCCCGCGGCTGCACAGTGCCGGATATCGTCAATACCGTGGCCATCACCGCTATTCAGGCTCAGGAGAAAGCGGATAGAGGCGGCAGAAGAAAGTAGGCGGCCGGATGAGCGGGGACGCTTGCCGTATCCTGTTCAGGCGCTTATCGTTAAGTTATCAAATACATCGAGGTGGTACGTGAATATTCTAGTCATCAATTCAGGCAGTTCCTCCATTAAGTATCGTCTTATCCACATGGACACCAAAGCCACCATTTGTTCCGGGCTTATTGAACGCATCGGCGAACCGACAGAAGGACGGGCCGTGCATAAAATTTTTCCCGGTTCGGAGCAGGCCCGGGAAATCATCCGGACGCAGCGTTTCCCCGATCATAAAGCCGGATTTAAACTCATGGTTGAACTTCTTGAGGAAACGAGGCCCGCCGGACAAGACTCCCAAATCGTCATCAGCGCCATCGGGCACCGCGTGGTGCAGGGCGGCGACCGCTTTAAAGAAGCCTGTCTGATTACGCCCAAGATCATCGGCGAGATTCGGGATTTGTCGGCCCTGGCGCCGCTGCACAACCCCGGGCACGCCCAGGGCATGGAAACCGCCCTGGAGATGTTCCCCAGCGTGCCGTCCGTGGCCGTGTTCGACACGGAATTTCACCAGACCATGCCCCGACATGTCTACCTCTACCCGCTGCCCTATGAATACTATACGGACCTGGCCGTGCGGCGCTACGGTTTCCACGGCACCTCGCACCGCTATGTGGCCAAAGGCGCGGCCAAAGCCATGCGCCGCGAGCTTAAAGACCTGAACCTCATCACTTGCCACTTGGGCAACGGCGCGTCCATTACGGCCGTCAAAAACGGTCTGTGCTTCGATACCAGCATGGGGCTCACCCCTCTGGCCGGGATCATGATGGGTTCACGCTGCGGCGATGTCGATCCCAGCGCGGTCACCTACGTGGCCAAGCAGCGCAATATCCCGCCGGAAAAGCTGGACGCGATCATGAACAAGCAAAGCGGGCTTCTCGGCATCTGCGGCCGCAATGATATGCGCGATGTGCATGAAGCCTGCAGGAACGGCGATGAAATGGCCAAGCTCGCCTTTGACATGTTCATCTACCGCATCCAGAAATATCTCGGCAGCTACTATGCTGTGCTCGGACGGGTGGATGCCCTGGTCTTCACCGCCGGCATCGGCGAAAACGATCATATTACCCGCGCCGCCGCCTGCCGGGGGCTGGAGCACCTCGGCTTCAAACTGGATGAAACCGCCAATGCCGCGCCGGGCCAGGGTACCCGGCTGATCAGCGCTCCG
>CBDTYX010000040.1:0-11052 GCA_965364745.1 uncultured Desulfovibrionaceae bacterium
AGCGACTTCCTTCACCATCTGGGCGCCCATGTTTTCAAATTTATCTTCCAGTTCGATTTCCTTGGCCACGGACACGCCGTCCTTGGTAATCACCGGAGCTCCGAAGCTCTTTTCAATAACCACGTTGCGGCCTTTAGGGCCCAGGGTGACCTTAACGGCGTTGGCCAGTTGGTCCACACCGCGGGAAAGGCGTTCACGAGCTTTTACGTCAAAGAGAATTTCTCTTGCCATTGTTTGATTCCTCCAAAAAATATCTACTTAGCGCAAATTGCTGAGGTTTAAATACAATTAGGACACAACCGCGAGAATGTCGTCTTCGCGCATAATCAGATGGTCTTCGCCGCCCAATTGAACTTCCGTGCCGGCGTACTTGTTGAAAAGCACTTTGTCGCCCTTTTTCACGTTCATAGGCTGAAGCTTGCCGTCGTCGCTCACTTTGCCGGGGCCCACGGCGATGATTTCGCCCTGAGAAGGCTTTTCCTTGGCGGTATCAGGAATGTAGATGCCGCCGGCGGTCTTTTCTTCGTAGTCCAGACGCTTAACCAAAACGCGGTCACTCAAAGGCTTCAAATTCATGTCTCAAACCTCCACTTGGATTAATTTACAAATTGGTTAATTTATTCTGCCAAGGCCAAGGGCCTTATGCCAAAAGCAAAACCATCCCAGACGGATAATTTCGCATTTTTTCAATACTGAGGCGTGTTTGCGTTGCTTAGGCCGGCTCGGCTTTAGCACTCTCTGTGCTCGAGCGCTAAACAAATGCGGCAAAAATACCGCTGATCCCTGTAGAACAAGGATTAAACTTTAGCGGATAGAATCTCTTCCGCGCATAATTTGGCCTGAAGCATTAACCTAGCTGTCCGGCCTCCGCTTTCCGGGGGCACTAGCCAGCGGGTTGCCCCTTATATAAGAATGTCGTTCACTTTGGGAAGGGGTATGCTTAAAAAAAATTATTTTTTTAAATAATGCCCTAATTTTATTAAATATTTTTTTAACAACTTCCTCGTACGCGCCTCACCCCTTTCACAGCCGTGCGGAGCTAAGCGCTAAAACATTCATGCAAAGCGGCTTCTTTGCGCAAAATATCCGCAAGAGCCGCCTCTTCGTCAAATCGCCGCGCCGCCTCAAAATCATCTTCGTCATAGCGATTTTGCAGCTTCATAAGATTGCCCATGGCATTGCTGTATTGCGATTTGCTTTGCCGGGCAGCCTTGCCTGTCTGCTTGCTGTGCAGCACGCTCAAGTGCCCCTGATATACAGGCAGATCTCCCTGCATAGCCCTACGAATGTCGTGTTCCAGGTCGTCGTATTGCGAGGGCGAATAGCGCAAATCAAACCCGCCGACTTTGTCGAACAACTCACGCTTAAACAAATGACAACACCCGGTGACTGAAAGGGTGGGACGAATATAGTTAAATTGCCCGTAATCAAAATCCTGAATCTGCAGGGAGGAAATCTGGAAATTGCGGTCCACCTCGGAACTGGAATCCAGATCCATCCCGGAAGCGTTCATATGCAAATCAGCGCTCTGGATTAATGCAGGGTTGTGGCTGTCCACCACTTTGCAGCCATATACGCCGGCCTGCGGATAGGCCTGCATGGACGCCCCCAGACGCAACAGCCAATCCCGAGGAACAGCCGCATCGTCATCAAGGTAGGCAAACCAATCGCAGGCGCGCACCTCAGGCAAAGCCGCCAGCCAGTTGCGCGCAGCAGGCGCGCCCACATTAACAGGCAGGCTCACGATACGCATGGCCTCTTGGCCGACCTTTTGCCGCCAGGCTTCAAGCACTTGGCCGGTATTGTCCGTGCTGCCGTTATCAAGCACAATAATCGGAGCATCGCAACGTTCCGAATCAAAAGCGGCTTTCAAGGCAAGGTCGATATCCGCGGCCTTGTTCCAGGTATAGAATAAAACAGCCCCACGGCCTTGCGGCGCGGCTTCGGCTTCGGAAACGCCTTGCATAATGTCATATAGACACAATATCTCATTAGTTTGCCAGGGACGGCGGCTGAGGCTGCCCATCCATAGCGGCATGGCCAATTCTTTTTCCCCGGCGCGGTAAAGCGCATAAGCCTGCCTGGCCCGCCAGCGGTTAAGATTCAAAGTATCCGTGGCCCGGGCATACAGCCCGGCCGCGCGCGCATAATCCCCCTTAGCCAGCGCGAGATTAGCTTTAAGCACTGCCAGCACAATGCCGGGCAGACCCGCAGTCTTGTTGATGGTTTCCTCAAGCCACTCAAAACGCGCCTCGGCAATGCCCACCATCATGGCCTGGCTCAGCCAATAGGCATTTTTGGGTTCCTTATGCACCTGGTCTTCCAAGTAACGGCACATTTTTTCCGCATCGCGCTCGTCAATCAAGCGGTAAAAATAACGTTGATCTTGCGGCGGGGTGTAGCTGGACAAAAGCCACTCCACGATGGGCAAAACCGGTGCAGGTAAAAAAGGAATTTTATCGTTGAGCGCCTTGAGCTGCGAGGCCAGGTTATAATCCAGGCAGTCGCCTTCAAACACGGTCATGAGCATATCCATGCCCAGAGACAAAAACAGCTGGTGCTCATCGCCGCTTTTGCCGGCCGCCTGTGATAAAGCGCTTTCGGCCATATTCGCCAGATGCAGCCCGCCCACGCTGCCCTGCAACAGAGCGCGGCGCAAGTGCTCAGGCAATTTGTCCTGCAATTCTCGCCAGCTGAACTTCATACTCGCTCCTTCGCCGGTAGTTTCTCAGAAGGAATACTCTTTGCCCGCCTTAATGGCAAGAAAGGCGGTCATTTTAATTAAAATTTCAAGCTTCAAACAGTGCTGCTGCAACTAATTCGCAAAACCTCTTAAAAGTGCGCGGTCAGGTTAAGATACCAGGCATTGCCTTCAAGACGGTTTTTAACCCCGAATTCCGGAGCCCAGTTGAGCGTGGCGGTAACGTCGTGTTGGGTCTTTCCGGTATATTTAATCATGGGACCGATAGCGAAGGATCGCCCCTTAAGGCCGCCCAACTCTTCAGCCAAAGCCCCCTGGTCATCGCTGATCTGATAAAGTATGCCCCCGAAAACGCCTATACCGAGACCGTTCTCGAAAGTGCGCAGCAAAGCAGCATCGGCATGGGCCATTGCCCCGCTGCGGTAATCGGTAGAATTGTTCCTGGTGTTGATATCCACGCCGCCGGTAAAGGAAAAGTCGATGTGGGCTTCGGGGTTGATGTAAGCGTAGGCAAGCCCGGGAGTGAACGTCCAGTAGTTCATGCCGATGTTGGCCAACGCGCTGGAGTCATAAGGACCGGTGGGCAAATAAACATTCATGAATACCGAGGCGAGCTGTGGTCCGTCGTGCCAACCCAGGGCCGATGTAACCATGATATCTCCCAACCCGCCGGAGTGGTCGGTCTCTGAAAAACGTCCCAGATTTCCCTTCACCCTCAAGTATTGAATAGGCAGACTCAGGCCCAGAGCCACGTTAAGATTCTTGCCCGGAGTCCATTCCGGCACCCATACTCCCGTAAACGTAGTGCTGAAAAAATCTGTCTCCAACTTGGTGCTTATGTTGCGCCCCATAGGAATTTTGAGATCTTTTCGCGCTGAGGCCGTATAGTAAAACGTGGAATGCTGCCAATAAAACCCCGGCACCGGCGGCACAATTTCGCTGGCCGGACCTGCGAACACCCCCGGAATATAGCGCCCGAATCCGTTTTCCGTAGCCCCGGCCCACAGGGCAAAGGCGAAGGTCGCCGCCACGGCCAAAACTGCCAATACATATCTGCCCATAAAATACCCCCGCTTGTTAGAGCAATGCATATCATTGGCCTATAAAATATAATAGTCCTAACTGCCTAAAAATAAAATATATTTCCCGACATGCCGCCGCCTTGATTATTGTCGTGAAATATCTATACTGCACAATACCCTCCGCCACAGGGTATTGCCGACAGGAGCGGCTTATCTTTTAATGGCAACCAGGCAAAGCAAACTATTATGGTCACCCGCAACAAACTCGCAATATTACGCCGGATATTCGACGCCGTCCCTTTGTGGCCGCTGGGAGCCGGCGACAAAAAGAGCTGTCAGCAGCTTTTAAGCGGCGCTCTTGCCAAGGCAAGCAGCGGCGAAGTTGACGGCGAATTAGTCCATTGCGCTGTATCTCTGGCGGACTGGTCATGGCAGTTTAACCCCCTGGCTGAAGATCTTCTGCCTCTGCTCAAGCTTTTGCAGGAATCAGGAGCGGATTTCGGACCGGCTTCCGGGCTGATTCAAGCCCTGACAGCGGCTGTCGTGCAGGCCCCAGGCGTCAATTTCTCTGAAATGTCCGTGGAAACCAAACTTAAATACCTTCCTCACACCGTGCATTTCCTGCCCAAAACTTGGGAACAGTGCCGAACGGCCCTCTTGCAAGGCGAAGAAGGCCCCATGCAGGAACTGTTGCGCGCCCTACCCGCCGTCACCGGTTTGCCGCATCTGGCCTGCCTGGCTTCTCGTTTACGGGCCGAAGCCTTGCTTCTCGGCCAAAGCGACCATTCTCCCGAAGCCGCCCTTGACTTATTGGAAGAGGTGGACGAGTCTTTGTTCGGGGCCTGGAAGACCTGGCAACTGGCCAAACTTCAGCTAAAACACGGCGACACGGCCGGGGCCGCGACGCAGCTTGCCGCTTTGGCCCGGCAATATTTCTGGCATCCAAACCTAACGTTGGTTGCCCACGACCTTCTCCATCCCCTGCCCCAACTGTCCGCTGATTTTACGCCTCCGGCCATTCTTTTATATTCCTGGAACAAGTGCGAGGCCCTGCGTACCACTCTGGAATCTTTGCGCGCTTCCGGCACGGGCGCGGCCCCGGTGTTTGTGCTTGATAACGGCTCCTCCGACGGCACGGCGGATATGCTTAAAAGCGTACAGGACTCATGGGGCACTGAGTTCAACCTCATTTCTCTGCCCGCCAATGTAGGCGCGCCGGCGGCCCGCAACTGGCTGCTCAGCCTGCCCGAAGTGCGCGACCGGGAGTATGCGGCTTTTCTAGATGACGACGTTATCCTGCCCCAGGGCTGGATGCAGGCGCTCATGCGCGTGGCCGCAGCCAAGCCCAAAGCCGGCTCTGTGGGCTGTTGCGTCACCGACCATATTCCGCCTTTCGGCATTCAGGCGGCAGATTTTCATTTGCTTTCCCCAACGGAGGGCATGCGCAGCTTTGTGGATGTGCAAGAACATATTTTTCCGTTTTGCCAGGCTTTAGGCCAGCACGACACTTTCCCCTTTCACTACACCCGCATTTGCGCCTCGGTGACCGGCTGCTGCCATCTTTTATCCATGCGCTCGGTAGCGGATATCGGCGTTTTTGACGTACGTTTTAACCCCAGCCAGTTTGATGACCTGGAACGCGACCTGCGCCTGGGACGCCACAATTGGGAAGTATATTTCCACGGCCCGCTCACCGTGCGGCATATGCAGCACTCCTCCCTGCGCCAGGCCATGACCGTGCAGCAGCAGGCCCATATCATGGGCAACCGCTTAAAGCTCGAACATCTGTTTACCGCCAAGGAAGCCGCCGCCCTGCAGCAAAACACCCGACAAAGAGCGGAAGAGGACCTTTTGCGCAAATGCGCCGCTCTGGACAAGCTTCCGGGCGCAGCGCCGCAGCCCAAAAAATGACGGCGGCGGCGTTAACAGTTGGAGGATAAAGCATTGAGCCTGCACATCAGCGTGGTTATACCCGTCTTCAACTGCTGGGAGTTGACCCGGGCCTGCCTCACCAGCCTGCGTCGCCACACCGTGGGCGATTATCTTGAAGTCATTGCCGTGGATAACTACAGCAGCGACTTGACCGCCGCCGAGCTCGGCCCCTTGGGCGAGAGCCTCTTTGGGGATAATTTTCACCTGCTGCGCCAGGAGAGCAACTTGGGGTTCGCCGCCGCCTGCAATCTGGGAGCCGCCGCGGCCAACGCCCCATATTTGTTTTTTCTGAACAATGATACTATCTTAACTCCAAATTGGTCCGCCCCGCTACTGGCCGCTCTGCGCGAATCCAACCGTCTTGGAGCAATAGGACCACTTTTGCTTTACCCGGAAAGCGATCGCGTCCAACACCTGGGCATTGCTTTTAACCCAAGCCTGGCCACTGAACATCTGTATGCCAATTTCCCGGCCTCACACCCGGCGGTGCAAGCCCCCCGTCATTTGCAAGCCATTACCGGCGCTGCCCTGCTTATTCCCAAAAATTTATTCCAGGCCGCCGGCGGATTTTACGAAGGCTACCAAAACGGCTGTGAGGATCTTGAACTGTGCAGCCGACTGCGCGATTTGGGCAAAGAGGTCAACATTACCCCCAAGAGCCGGATTATCCACCTGGAAAGCCAGACGCCCGGCCGCAGCGACCATGACCTAGGCAATTTCAAGTTGCTTAATGAACGCTGCAAGGGACATTTCGGACCGGATTTGCACAAGCTGGCCAAGCAGGACGGCTTTGAACTGGCCCTTACCCCCTGGCTGGAAACCTTTATTTGCCTGCCCACCTGGCGGGAAGCGGAAATCAGCGCGGAGCAAGCTTCGGCAGGCGCCCCCCCGCAGCCGGGCGCCTGGTGGGAAGAATTGCAAAAAGAGCCTTTGTGGCAAACAGGATATATGCTGCTGGCCGAAAATCTGGAACAAGAGGGCAACTACGCCGCCGCCCTGGGGGTACGCCTTTTGACTGCCTCATTCTTTCCTTTTTTGACCAACTACCAGGCGCTGGCGCAAACCGCCTTCCTGGCCGGCAACAAAGAACTGGCGCAGCATGCGGCTGATAAAGCCGAACATATCGCCGGCATGTTGAATGACGCGGACGGACTCATCGCCAAAGCCAGAGGCATGGTGCGCTGGGCCAAGCAAGCCGGCGAACCAGACCTTGAACTTTTATACGCGGGCTGGCTGCGCAACCTGGGTCTGGCTGTCGAAGCGTAGTCCAATGGCGCTGTTTTCACAGCCTACCCTTGATTTTTTCCTGTAACCGTCTACATTAATAATCATGTTTGGATTACCGCACTATTCTCTATGGTTGATTGTAGCTGCAGCTTTGACCGGGCTGGAGATGCTCACCGGCACGTTTTACCTCCTGCTTATGGCTATTGCCGCTCTAGCAGGTTGTCTGGCTGCGCTTACCGACTTCAGCGGCACGCAACAGTTGCTCGCTTTCGGCGCTTTCGGCCTCATTGAAGCTGTGGCTTTCACGGTTTACCGCCGCCGCCACCCGGCAAAACAGCCGCAGAATTTTCTGGATGTGGGCAAGGTGGTGGTCTTTAAGAATGTCGCTCCGGACGGAAGCTGGGTGGTGCGCTACCGCGGCGCCGATTGGCAGGCCAGGCCCATGAGCGAGCAAACCCGGCAGAATGAAACGCTGATCATCATTAAAACCATGGGCAACATTCTGATTGTGGACAACCCCGCAGAGGGCATAAAATAATTTTCGGGCAAAGCCTGCCCGCGGGGTAACCTTGTTTGTTTCGCCCCGACATTAACCTTAAAACCACCAGGAGTTTATTGTGCCTGAATTGGAACCATTGCTGCCTACCATAGCTGCGGTTATCGTTGTTTTAATTTTTATCGGCAAATCCCTGCAAGTGGTGCCGCAGCAGCACGCCTATGTGGTGGAACGCTTGGGCAAATTCAACCGGATTCTTGAACCGGGTCTGCGCGTGCTTATCCCGTTTATTGATAAGATCCGCTATCGCCATTTGCTCAAAGAAATTCCTCTGGACGTGCCCAGCCAAATCTGCATCACCCGCGACAATACCCAGCTACAGGTGGACGGCATCATTTACTTCCAGGTCACCGACCCCCACGCCGCCTCTTACGGCTCCAGCGATTATGTGCTGGCCATTACCCAACTGGCGCAAACCACTCTGCGTTCGGTCATCGGCCGCATGGAACTGGACAAAACTTTTGAGGAGCGCGACTCAATCAACGCCCAGGTGGTTTCCGCCCTGGATGAAGCCGCCACCAACTGGGGCGTTAAGGTGCTGCGTTATGAAATTAAGGACCTGACCCCGCCCAAAGAAATTTTGCAGGCCATGCAGCGCCAGATTACGGCGGAACGCGAAAAGCGCGCCCGCATCGCCGAATCCGAAGGCCGCATGCAGGAACAGATCAACTTGGCCAACGGCGACCGTCAGGCCGCCATCAACCAATCGGAAGGCGAACGCCAGGCCTCCATCAACCAATCCGAGGGCGACCGTCAGGCGGCCATTAACCGGGCCGAAGGCGAAGCCGCCGCTGTGCGCACCGTAGCCGAAGCCACGGCTGAAGCCATTACCCGCATCGCCGCCGCGGTGAGCAAAGAAGGCGGCATTGAAGCCGTAAACCTCAACGTGGCCGAACGCTACGTGGAAGCCTTCGCCAAGGTTGCCAAAGAAGGCAATACTCTGATTCTGCCGGGCAATCTGTCCGACGTGGCGGGCATGGTGGGCACGGCCATGAGCATCGTCAAGCAGCAGAAAGCGAAAACTCCCGCTTAAGCGCGGCTTGTTTCCGACTTATTAAAGGGCTGTGCCGCAGCGTATGCCCCGCTGCGCACAGCCCTTTCAAATTCAAATTAAATCAACCGACCCGCTTTTTCAGACGCGCTTCAAACCGTAAAGGAATCCACCCTGGCAGATAGGGCCGCCGCCAATTTGTCCGGCGCAATAAGAATCTGCAGGCCACGCTGCCCGCCGTTGATATATATGCTTTCAAAGTCATAAGCGCTTTTATCCACAAACACGGGCGCTGCCCGCTTCCATCCCAAAGGGCTGATGCCGCCCACTTTATAGGCGGTAAACCTTTCCGCTTCGGGCGCGGGCATCATGGCCGCTTTTTTGCCGCCGGCCAAAGCCGCCAGTTGCTTCATATTCACTTGCTTATCCGAAGGAACCAGCGCGCACGCAGCTTTGCCGTCAATCAGCACCATCAGGGTTTTGAACACCCTGGCCGCGGGCACGCCCATTTCTTCCGCGGCCTGCAATCCCACCCGCCCGGGGTCGGGATCATAATCATAGCTGTGCAGGGTGTAAGGCAGGTGCAGTTTATCCAGAAACTTGGTGGCCGGGGTGCTTTGCGACATATGAGACTCCTGGCGCGCGGCTGTTTGCGCGCTGTGTTGACAATTTTTACGAAAAAACCGTCTGCCTTTTTTATCCCAATAATCAAGCTTGGCAAAGAGATTTACCGTGCCGGGACTGTTTTGCCGTTTGCTTGGCTATTGCCTGCCAAGTCGTAGTGATGTAGCATAATTTTTTCTATAAAATTTTACGGTTTCCCCCCTAACCTTACATAAACAATAAAGGAAAAATATCATGCCCCAGACTCCTAAACCCAGCTCCATCCCCACCCCGCAAGGCTATGCCTTTTCCGTTGTGTCCGCCGCTTTCCGCAAGGAAAAAGGCCGCCACGACCTGGCCCTGGTGGTCAGCGACACCCCGGCTGCGGCCGCCGGCGTATTCACCCTCAACCGTTTTTGCGCCGCGCCCGTACAGGTAGGCCGCAATATGCTTAAAAACAACCCCCAGGCCAGGGGCATCATGATCAATTCCGGCCAGGCCAACGCCTGCACCGGAAGTTTGGGTCATGAAAATTGCCTGGAAACGCTGCGGCTGGCCGGTGAAGCATTAAAGCTCAGCCCGGCTGAAATTTTGCCCGCCTCCACAGGCGTTATCGGCGATCATTTAAAAATGGAGGCCTGGTCGGAAGCCGTGCCGCGCCTGGCCGCCGATCTCGGCCGACACACGGCCGAAGATTTTGCCAAGGCCATTATGACCACGGACGCTTTTGCCAAGCTTTCCGGCCATGAAGTAGCGCTGCCCGGCGGAATCATTCGCATTATCGGCATGTGCAAAGGCGCGGGCATGATTTGCCCCAACATGGCCACCATGCTCTGCGCGGTCTTAACCGATGCGACGGTGGACGCCAAAAATTGGCAGGCTATGCTCGACCGGGCGGTAACCAAAACTTTCAACCGCGTATCTGTGGACGGCGATACCAGCACCAACGACACCATTTACGCCCTGGCCAACGGCGCTGCGGGCGTGCCCGCCACTGCGGCCGACCTGCCTCTCATAGAAGCCGGACTTACCCAGGTGCTGGCCGATCTTGCCTATATGCTGGTGCAGGACGGCGAAGGCGCCACCAAAGTGCTGCACATTGAAGTCAGCGGCGCCAAAAACGAAAAAGACGCGGAAGCCGTGGCCCGCACCGTGGGGCACTCGCAACTGGTCAAAACCGCCATGTACGGCGCCGACGCCAACTGGGGCCGCATTGTGGCCGCCATAGGCCGCAGCGGCGCGACTTATGAACCGGAAGCCATCAGCGTGCATCTCGGCAATGTGCTTTTGTTTGAAAAAGGCGAGCCCACGGAATGCGATTATGACGCCGTACTTGGGCCCATCTTGAAAAAATCCGATGTGCACATCGCCATAAACCTAAACGCCGGAAAGGCCTCGTACACCTTTCTGGCCTCGGACCTTACCCACGCCTACGTGGACTGCAACGCGGCGTACAGGTCCTAATATATACCTCTCGGCCCGCCCTCCTGGCGGGCACTCGAGGGTCGGATCCGAAAAACGCGGTTTTCGGATCCTCGCGCTGTGCGGCTGCCGCCCTCCTGGCGGCTAAAAACACACCTCTCGGCCCGCCCTCCTGGCGGGCACTCGAGGATCGCCGGACAAAAAAGTTATCCCGTCGCCTACAGCGCCGTCATCTTTTTGGCGACGCTGTTTTTTATATGGAAATCAACGGCCAATCGCATTGCTAATTGCAATAAAGTCCACTAGACTATTTTTCATTGGCAAAAGATTTATCGCTGTTCTTATTGCTTTAACGCTCTACCTCTCAACAGGTTGCGCGGGGCAGGAGCCGCTTTTGCCGTCTCTCAAGGAAGATGAACGCGGCATTGAAACCACAAAAACCGCCGCTGAAAAACTCCTGGCCGACGATCCGCAAGGCCCTTTGCCCACACCGCAACTACCGCCAGATTTAGCCGCCGCTGCCGCCAAAACCGCCCCTCCGCCCGCGCCGCCCACGACCGAACAACCGGCCATAAACTATACCGTAGCGGCCGAGTCG
>CBDTYX010000041.1:0-10946 GCA_965364745.1 uncultured Desulfovibrionaceae bacterium
CCTTCAACCGAGAGCGACCCCTGGAAGTCCACGCGCTGGCAGGAGGTGCCGGTTATCGGCCTGGCCGCCTGTGACGTGCTGGGCTGGTTCAATCCTTCGCCCCTGGCGTTTCGTCTGCCCCTGACCGTGGATCACCCCTACACCCCGGAGCTGTTCGCCGTTATTGCGGTGGGCGAGAGCATGCGGCCGGAAGGCATTCGGGAGGGCTTTGTGCTTTATTGCGATCCGGGCGCGCCTTTAAATAAAGAAGATGTCGTGTACCTTGAAACCGTCGATGGCCGGGCCTCCATTAAAAAATTTTTGGAGCGGGACAATGAGCGTCTGGTGGTGCAGGGTTGGCTTGACCCCGAGCCGGACGGCGCGCAAAAGCCGTTTACCATCAAGCTGCCGACGGCTCACGTCAAGCGCCTGGCTCCGGTGGTGGTGGTCAAGCGCAAGGCGTAGGGACGCCGCCCGGGCGGCAGGGAAAACAGCACATGCGCGGATTGGCTTTATCCCTGTGCCTGCTGATCTTTTCAGCGCTGTGGGGCGGGCAGGCTTCCGGCCACGGGGGCGGCCTGGACGCACACAACGGTCACCACAATCGCAGGCAGGGCGTCTATCACTTTCATCGCGGTCCTCTGGCCGGGGTTACGTTTCCCAACAAGGCCGAAGCCATGGACGCCTTAAAAAGATATATGGAAGAGACGGCGCTTTCCCGTCGGCAAGGGCGGACGCCGCAAACCGATGACCCGGAGTCGGCCGATAATGCGGAGCAGGCGGCGCGGCCGCGGGGCGGTCAATAGAGGCGCGAACCGGTTAAACAGCGCAGGCTGAGGCGCGCCCCGCCGGAATGCAAAAGGCTTTTCGCTCGCAGGCATGCGCGCGGCGGACGCGCTTCCGTGAGCAAAAAGCCTTAAAGATGCCGCCGGGGGAATGGCGACAAATATTATATTCTATATGTTATATTTTAAGCCTAGAAGTCAAGGTTAAAACGGCATTTTCGCCGGCCTCTTCACGTTTGCCGGAGTTTTTCCAGTCCAAGGCCAACGCCGAGTGGCGATTTCACTGCGAATTTCGTTGCGGCGGGGTCTAACTTGTGGGGGCGCCCTGGAGCATTTCGGCCAACAGGCGTTTGACCGCGTCAATATCGATGGGCTTGGATAAATGCCCGTTCATGCCCGCGGCAATGGCCTTGTTGATGTCTTCGCTATAGGCATTGGCGGTCATGGCTATAATGGGAATGTTACGCGCGTCCGGGCGGTCGCTTTCGCGGATGCGGCCGGCGGCTTCATAGCCGTCCATGTGCGGCATTTGAATATCCATAAAAATAAGATCGTAGCAGCCCGGCGGCGAGGCTTCAAAAATGCGCACCGCTTCCGCGCCGTCCACGGCTTCATCTATGGTCACGTTGGTTTCGCGCAAAAGTTCAATTACAATGATGCGGTTGATGTCGATGTCCTCGACCAGCAAAATGCGTTTGCCGGAAAGGTCCAGCTCGCCGGAAAATTGCTGCGGTTCTTTGATTTCAATGTCCCCGGCCTTGGCCAGGGTAAGCGTGAAGGCAAAGGTGGACCCCTTGTCCGGCGCGCTTTCCACCGTAATTTCGCCGCCCATTTGGTTGACCAGATTTTGGCTGATGGCGAGGCCGAGGCCTGTGCCGCCAAAACGCGAGGCTATGGAAGCGTCGGTTTGTTCAAAGGGGGTGAAAAGCTTGCGCTGTTGCTCCAGGCTCATGCCCAAGCCCGTATCGTTGACGGAGAAATGGAAGGCGGCCGTCTCCCGTTTTTCTTCAACCATATGTACAAGCAGCCTGACCTCCCCCCCGGCCGGGGTGAACTTCACGGCATTGCCCAAAAGATTTATAAGCACCTGCTTAAGGCGCAGCGGGTCGCCCAGCACGTGCAGATCCGGTATTTCGTGCAAATTGGAGGCAAAGGCGATATTTTTGTCGTTGCAGCGCTGCACAATGATGTTGACCACATTGCGCATGGCCTCTGATAAAGAAAAAGCTTCGCTGGCCAAAGTGAATTTGCCGGATTCGATTTTAGAGATATCCAATACGGCATTGAGTATTTCCAAAAGATGCTCGGAAGCCGCGATCATTTCATCAAGAGAATCCATAGTTTTGGCGGGCTCGGCCAGGGCCGAGCGCCGGGCGATCTGGGCCATGCCCATAATGGCGTTCAGCGGCGTGCGGATTTCATGGCTCATGCGTGAGAGAAAATCGCCCTTGGCCTGCGAGGCCTCCCAGGCGGCCTTGGATTTGCACTTCCAATTCGGCGGTGCGCTTTTTCACAATCAGCTCAAGTTTTTTCTTCATCTGGCTGTTGCGCCGCAAGATGACCAGGGTCAGGGCCAATACACAGCCAAGCAGCACCAGGAGGCCCACCAGATAAGGAATTTGCGCCCGCGCCATTTTGCTGCGGTAGTCAAAAACTTTGCGCGTCCAGCGCTCGGCCGTGGCCGGGGTGTCCACCAGACGCTGCGCCTTGCTGATAATTGAGCAAAGCAGCTTTTCATCTTTGCTAAAGCCGAAGGAGGAGTCATAAGTGCGGTTGAAAATCAGGTTGGCCTTATAGGCCGGGTTTTCATGGTAATTGGTGGCGCTGAGCAGCAAGTTTCTGGAAGCCATGAACAGGTCGATTTCGTCTTTTTCCATGGCCGCAAAGGCGTCTTGCGAAGAGGCGAACCGCACTACATTTTTATGGTCGGGAAACCATTCCGCAAACACGTCGGCATAGGCCGACTCGGCCACCAGTCCCACGCGGGAGTGAAGAATCTGGTTTATGCTCACGTCTTCGTGTTCGATAAGGGATAGCAGCGCGTAGTAATCGGAGGCGTAAGGCTCCGCGGCCCACAAAAAACGCCCCTTGCGGTCGTTGGAGTAAATAAGCTCCGTGACCATAGCCACTTCGCCGCTTTTCAGGCGTTCAAAAAGCCTGGTCCAGGGTTCGTCCGGCTGGTTGACCACTTTAAATTCCAAGCCGCTTAAGTCGGAAATGCGGGCCAACACGTCAATGGCGATGCCCTGCCAGGCGCGCTCCTCCTTGTTGTAAAAGCTGGCCGGGTAAGTATCGTATTCCGCGGCAATGGGCACGGGTGTGCCGCCCTTGCGGTGCTCCGCCAGGTACGCCTTTTCTTCTTCCGTAAGCCGGGTCAGCAGCTTATGGCGTAGATATTCTTCGTGCCCTTGATTATACAACTCAGTGAGGTGAAAAAAAGCGCCGCTTTTCAGATACTTGTCAAATGCCAGGACAATGGGCGCGAGCTCCTTACGGGCCGTGGAAAAAGAAATGGGCGAATAAACCACCGGAAAGATATTTTCACCGGCAATATCGTCGGGGAAAACGGCCGCGCCGTGCTCCTCCGCTAAGAAGGCGTCCACCTCGCCGGAGCGTAGCTTGGCGATGGCCTCTTTTTCGGTGTCCACCAAAACCGGCTCAATGGCGAATTCGGCTGAACCGGCGACGGCATCGATGGTCGTGGTGCCGTAAAGGAAGGCATAGCGCGGTTTGCGGTATTTGGCTATTTCCGTGAGAGCCCGGCTGTCCAGCGGGCGAAAGGCCATGATGGCCCGCTCGGTAAAGGTGTCGGTCATGAGATATTTCTCGCGCCGCTCGGGCGTCGCGGTCAGCTCGCCGGTAAAGTCTATTTTGCCTTGCTCAAAGCCGGTGATCAGCGTGTCCCAGTCGTAGACGCGGGGCACAAAGGTAATCTCGAACAAGTCGCTCAGCCAGGCGCAGAGCAGAGCCGAATAGCCGCCTATGGTTCCGTCATCCCGCATAAAGGTTTCGGTGGTGTTCAGCATGCCGTAAGTTAAGCTGGGATATCGCTGTTTCAGGGCTTCCACCGCGCTTATTTCCTCGGCGGTAATGCCGGGAATGTCGCGAAAATCATGCAGAACCTCGCGGCGGCCTTCAACGCCGGCTTGGGCCTGGCCGCAAAAGAGCAAAATCAGGCATATCGCCGGTAAAAGACGTGTTATTTCGCGGATATTCAGCATAATTTTCATCTGTTAATAACCTACCGTATTCAATTTCTAGTATAATTTTTCACTCTTGCCAAGAAAATATCCGGTTAGTTGCGCAGCATGTTGCGAAGGACACAGGCGGGCGCGCCAAAGATATTGCGTTATGGCGCGGGATTGCCTATGGGCTTTTGCATTAACGCCAATACGGTATTTTATGCCTGGAATGGTTTTTTTTCCGCGGAGTCATATACGCGGACCTGGATACTTTGGCGCAGTGCGCCCGGCACGGGCTTTTTTTGTTCAGGGCGGCCGGATGTCCCGGCCGCTGGCCGGTGCTGCGGCCCGGCCGCGGATGGCAGAAAAAGCGCGCGGTTGAAAAAACGCGCCCGGAGAAATACTGACCAAAGACGCTGCGGCCGGCGAAAAACAGACGGACGGCATTTCAGGGCGTGACGGTGAAAGCCGGCCCGCTTCAAATCAAAAGCGGCGGCAGCAGGTAATTCCCGCTTCCGCCGCGTTTCAGTTTTAAAAGGTTTCAGGCTTGCCGGGCGGGTAAAGAAGTTTGCTTTTCCCGCACGTCGCGTCCTGCTAATGAAAAACGTCGTGCAGCACGTCGGCGATGACCGAAGTGGCCGTATAAATCAGCACCAGATCAGAGCCGAGCACGCGCCATTCATAGCCGGGATGAATCGGCAGATGAGGCAGCATGCCGCCGGGCACCATACGCTTGGCGATGCCGGGAGGCAATGGTTTGCCTCTGGCCAGGTTTTTGACTATGCCGGGAGGCAGTGGCTTGTAGCCGGTATAGCCGCCGCCCAGGGCCAATTGTCTGGCGGCTTCCAGGGTTATGCCCGCGCGAACCAGGTCATTGACGTGCCCGTCCAGAATATTGTCGTTTTTACCTCCGTGGCCGCCGCGCCCGATATCTTTATCGCCATGGCCGCCTCCGCCGTGTTCCCAATCTTTGTTCTGGTTGCCGCGCCCGGAGTTTTTTTCCACTTTGTCTTTGCCCCCGCCGCCGGGCCCGGCCAGGACGTCGGACGCGGCGCCCGTTGCCCCTATGGCCAAAGCACAACAAAAAGCGATGGTTTTAAGCAGAGTTTTCATTTTGCGCCCTTGATTCTGTGGTTAAAAGTTATTCAGCCGCCGCGCCGGAGCGATTTTGCCGCTCACTTAATATAAGCGCATTGTAACGGATGTTAAGAGCAATGATAGTAGGTGCGCAAAAAAAGTCTATATCCCTGAGAAGCTTTGTCCGAATTGAATTTGCCGCCGGCTTTATGCCGCGACATAAAATATATGGACAAGGGCGTTGAATCCTGCCAAGATGTGCTTATATTTAGGCATGGGCCTATTTATGCATGTTGTTCTGTTTCGCCTGTATACGTAGAAAATAGCGGGAAACGGGTTGTTCCCGCCGGGGCCCAAAGGCCGCCCGGACATGAACCGCAGCCAGAAGGAGGATTTATGGCCGCCACGAACATGAATAAAGACAAACGCAAAAAAGCCGTCATTGATGCCCTGAACCAGGCCAGGTCCAGCGAACTGCACGCCATTCATCAGTACATGAATCAGCACTACACCCTGGACGACATGGACTACCCCAAGCTGGCCTCCAAACTGCGTGAAATCGCCATTGATGAAATGCGCCATGCGGAGGATTTTGCCGAGCGCATTAAAGATCTGGATGGCGAACCCACGGCCGAATTTTCCGAAAAAGTGGTTAAGCGGCAGGATGTGCGTGAAATATTTGGCTTTGACGCCAAGCTGGAAGACGCCACCATGGATATGTACAACAAGTTCTGGGAACTTTGCCGCGAAAACGGAGACATGCTGACCGCGAGCATTTTCGAGCGTATCATCGGCGAAGAACAGGCCCATTTCGATTATTTTGACGATACCGACACCCACATTAAAGAGCTGGGCGAAAGTTTCCTGGCCCGTCAAACCGAAGGCGCGGCCGACTAGTTTTTTGTTTGAAAGTTATTTACGCACAAAGCCCCCGGCGGTTTCGACCTCCGGGGGCTTTATTTGTTGCACGCGGCCGCCGGGGAGGAAAAACCATCAGGGGCTCTGCTCATAATGGCTCCCCTTCCCCGTAATTTTTCAAAAATCGTCTAACGCAAACTTAGGGCCATGGCCGGGTTGATGCCGGCCTCTGAGGCGGAGAGCACCCGTTTGATATTGTCGCCCGCGTCCGGGGCGGCCAGGTCAAGGATGCGGCCGTAAATGCCGCGTCCGGTGGGGTCTTGCAAGAGCACCACTTTGGGGGCCAGCGGTTTGGCGCCATTGGTTTCCACCACCACGCCGCGCCAGCCTGAGGCCAGTTCCACCACGCTGCCCACCGGATAAACGCCCTGGCAGCGGATAAACTGCTCCAGAATTTCGGTTTGGAAAGATTCGCCGCGCATGGAGTAAATCAGGGCCGCCGCCTTGTGCGGCAGCATGGGGTCTTTGAACACGCGGGAGCTGGTCATGGCGTCATAGGTGTCCACAATGCCCAGAATACGGCCCACCATACTGATTTGATCGCCTTTGAGCCCTCTGGGGTAACCGCGGCCGTCAAAGCGTTCGTGGTGCTCGAGAATGCCCTGGGCAACTTCCGGATACAGGCCTTCAATATTGCGCACTTGGCGGTAGCCCAGCTCCGGGTGTTGCTTCATGATCGTAAACTGCTCCTCAGTGAGGCGCTTGGGGCTGTGCAAAATTTCATCGGAAACAAAGGACTTGCCGAGGTCGTGCAGAAGGCCGGCCACGCCGATGCGGCGGGCGTCGTCGGCCGAAAAGCCGAGGTGCCTTGCGAACAGGGCGGCCAGGGCGGCCACATTGACGCTGTGGGTGTAGGTATATTCGTCGCGGGCGCGCAGCTTGATGATGCCCAAAAAGGCGTTGTGGTTGCGGGATACGGAGCCCAGCATCCCGTCAATTATGTCTTCGGCTTCATTGAGAGAAACTTCGCCGTTGGGTCGGGTAACGGCCAGCAGGGTGCGTTTGGCAAAACGCATGGAATCTTCGTAAGCGCCTTTGGCCACCGGCAGCTCTTCCTCAATGGCTACTTTGGGGTCAAGGCCGGGCGGCGTGCCGAACTGGACCGGCACTTGCTCCGGGGAGGTCAGGATTTTATCCAGACGCTCTTTGTCCGTGTCCGGGCTTTTTTCGCCGCCGTCTTCCTCGCCGTCGTCAATGAATGCTTCGGTGAAGCCGTCGGCAATGATTTTGGCGATTTGCTCGGGCGACTCAATCACCCCTTCCGTGGTGTAGACCATGGGGTGGAGCAGCCAGGGCATGTCCAAGTCTAAAACTTTCATGCCGGGGCGGAGTTCGTGAGTGGATATTTTACGCATCTTGCAATTGCTCTGTCGCCGTAATTATACGCATTATAAGAAGCGGCGGCGGAAATATCCCGCCGGACCGGATTAGTGTGTAGTATTTCGTACTTTCAGATAATAACTATTATAACGATAAGATCAAGTCAAATATATCGGTTAACTTAGAATAAAAAGCCGGAAAACACCTGTAATTCCGGCTTTTTTGTTTTTTGTGGGCGGCCGGACGCGAATAATTTTTTTCGCGGCCGGCCGCCCTGAGGGGCGTTATTTAAGCGAATCCATAACCCGGTTGAGTTCCTGGGCAATGCGGGACAGCTCCTGCACCGCAGCCGCCGACTGGACCATGCCTTCCGTGGTTTCAGCCACCACGATGTTGATTTCGGATATAGCCCGGCTGATTTCCTCGGAAGTCTGGCTTTGCTCCTCAGCGGCTGTGGCTATGGAGGTGACTACCGCCGAGGTGGCCGAGGCCAGCTCCACGATTTCGTCCAGGGCTTCGCCCGAAGAGTTGGCCAGATCATTGGCTTCGTTGATGCTTTGCGCCGCGCCGGCCATGCTCTCGATGTTCACCTTGGTGGAGTGCTGAATGGCGGCGATGCTGTCGCCGACTTCCTTAGTGGCGGTCATGGTTTTTTCCGCCAGTTTGCGCACCTCGTCGGCCACCACGGCAAAGCCCCGCCCGGCCTCGCCGGCCCTGGCCGCTTCAATGGCCGCGTTCAGGGCCAGCAGGTTGGTCTGGTCGGCAATGTCGGAAATGACGTTCATCACTCCGCCGATGCTTTCGGCCTGTACGCCCAGTTCTTCCATGTTCTGGCGCAGGGCCGTGGTCACGGTGTGGATGGAGTTGATGGTCGCCACCACTTTATTGACCAGAGTCGCGCCGTTGGCGGCTTTTTTGCGGGTGTCCTCGCCCTGTTCCGAAGCCTGGGACACGTTGCGGGCCACTTCCAACACGGTGGAGTTCATTTCAGACATGGCGCTGGCTGTGCTTTCAATGCGCTCGCGCTGCATTTCCGCGCCTCTGGACACCTGTTCCACCTGGGCGGACAGTTCTTCGGACGCGGCCGCCACCCGGCTGGACAGCTCGGAAGCGTCTTTGGCCACCTGGAGCATAGTGTTCTGGGCCTGCTTGATGTCGGTGAGATCAACTATGAACTGGAGCACGGAAGCCAGCTTGCCTTCAACATCGCGCATGGGGATGGCCGTGTAACGGATGTCCATGCGCTTGCCCTTGGGATGGGCCACGGTTTCGCCGCTGTGTATTTCATTGGTGCGTACGGCGTTTTTAAGGCCGCAGGCTTCGGTGCCGTAGTCCTCGCGGCAGAACATTTCCTCGCAGGATTTGCCCTTGTAGTCCGCGCCGGCCAGATCCTGGGCCGCCTTGTTCAGGTAGGCGGCCTTAAGGTCCTTGTCGAGCATGACCATGGGGGAAGGAATGTTGTTGAGAATAATGCCTATGCGCTCCAGGATATGATTGGTGCCCTGCACCAGGTCGGCAAAGCCGCCTGAGAATTTGGAGGTGTCGCCCTGCACGTCGAGCGAGCCTTCCTCCACCCGGCGTTCCAGCTTGCGGTATTCGTCGGCCATGGTGTTAAGGGTGGCGGGAATTTCCATAATGGCCGCGACGGTTTGCCCCACTTCGCCTTTTTCTTTGATGTCCAGTTTGGCCTTAAAGTCGCCGTTGGCGATTTGTCCGGCGAATCTGGACAGGCGGGAGAGCACCCGGACCACGCCGCTGATGATCATGACCGCGAACAGAATGCCCAGAACCAGGCCCACAGCGCTTACGCTGAGCAGCAGCTTCTGCATGGAGGCGTTGGAAGCCAGGGTCTCGGCGCCGTATTCGCGCATGTTGGCGTCCACATCCTTGTTGAGCGCGTTGGTTTTCTCCAGCAGGGAATTGCGCAGATTGCGCATATCATCCATGTTTTTGTTGGCGGCCAGGATGACTTCTTCCATTTGCTTGAAGCTGGCGGTGAAGTTTTTAAACTGGTCCATGAACGTGGCGTACATTTTGCGTCCTTCATCAGTGATGAGTTGCGATCCGATGGCGTTTACAGCCTCGGAGGCGAGCGTCAAATATTTAGCAGCTTCGGCGGCATCATCGGGGCTGTAAGTTTCCGCAAAAGATCCCACCCAAATGGCGGCGTGGGCGACGTCGTCCCAGGCCAGACTGATGCTGTAGAGCACTTGAAGATTGCCCACATTCCGCGCCTGCTCGGATATGCCGTCAAAGGCTTCGGTCATTTTTTGGAAGCTGGGGGTGATGCTGTTTGCATATTCATTTTGCGCGCTCACGTAGCCGCTTTTCACGGCGGTCACCAAGTCCGCGTACTTATCAAGATCCAGCCGTATTTTTTCCAAGGTCTCCTTGCGTTCCGGCCTATGTACCAGGGCAAGGCTGTCATCCACCAGGTCTTTGGCCTGGGAGATGGCCGCTGCCCCTTTGTCCATAAGGGAAAAGTCATTGATAACCAGGGCGCGGTTGACCTCGTAAGCGGATTTGTATACCGCCGACTCAATGTCGCTGGTGTTCACGTTGAATTTGGAGAGCCGGTCGTATTCGACAAAACCGGCTGACGCGTTGCGGAAGCCTTGGTAGCCGATAAACGATACGCCGGCCAGCAACAGGAGCATGAGTGAAAATCCGAAAATAACTTTGTATTTGGTAGTCATAAAAATCCCTTTGCCGGCGTTTGCGGCTGCCGGCCGCCTCATAATAAATACCTGTCTTTCCAGACAATTGTACTAGTCTGAGATGTACTACTTATCGGACGGCATAGCAATATATTTAATATATTGCTATGTAGAAAATGAGTATGATCGCCGCCAGGCCTTGCGGTTAGACGCTTCGGCCTAAAAATTTTTTTTGCGGGCAATGGGGGAGAATTTTTCAGGCATAAAACAAGGGGAACCCCTTAACGGGATTCCCCTCGCAGCGTACGGCTTGCAGCTGCCCGCGTCCGGCGCGGGCAGCCGTATCCGGAACTGTTTACCAGGCAAACAGCGGGAAGGTGCGCGCAAAGGCGTCCACTTCCCTGCCCACTTCCTTGATGCGGGTTTCGTTGGTCAGATTGCTTAAAACCGCGTCTATCCACTGGCCGACTTTGACCATGTCTTTTTCATTCATGCCGCGCGTGGTCAGGGCCGGGGTGCCCAGGCGGATGCCGGAGGTAACAAAGGGCGAGCGGGTCTCAAAGGGCACGGTATTTTTGTTGGTGGTGATGCCGGCGTGGTCCAGAGCAATTTGAGCGTCCTTGCCGGTAATGTCCTTGCTCGTCAGGTCAATAAGCATGAGGTGGTTGTCCGTGCCGCCGGAAACGAGGTCATAGCCGGCATCGGTGAGGGTTTTGGCCAGGGCCTGGGCGTTTTTAATGATCTGCTCCTGATAGGTTTTAAACTCAGGGCGCAGGGCTTCGCCAAAGGCCACGGCTTTGGCCGCGATGACGTGCATGAGCGGGCCGCCCTGGATGCCTGGGAAGATTTGGCTGTTCAGGGCTTTGCCGTTTTCTTCGCAGGAGAGGATCATGCCGCCGCGCGGGCCGCGCAGGGTTTTGTGCGTAGTGGTGGTGGTAAAATGGGCATGGCCGATGGGTGAGGGATGCAGTCCGACGGCCACGAGCCCGGCGATGTGGGCCATGTCCACAATGAGTTTGGCGCCCACT
>CBDTYX010000042.1:0-10909 GCA_965364745.1 uncultured Desulfovibrionaceae bacterium
CCGCAGGATGATCTGGGGGATATTGGCCAGCGTTTCCACGTTGTTGATGATCGTGGGTTTTCCGAAAAGCCCTTTGTTCGCCGGGAACGGCGGTTTGGGCATAGGCTCGCCACGGCCGCCCTCAATGGAGTGCAAAAGGGCCGTTTCTTCGCCGCAGACAAAGGCGCCTGCCCCGTACTTCAGTTCCAAGTCAAAGTTAAAGCCCGAGCCCAGAATATTCTGCCCAAAAAGGCCGGCTTCCCTCGCCTGGGCCACGGCCTGCTCCAGGCGCTTGATGGCCAGGGGGTATTCGGCGCGCACATAAATATAACCCTGGTCCGAGCCGATGGCGTAAGCGGCGATGGCCATGCCCTCCAGAACGCAGTGCGGGTCGCCTTCCAGAATGGAGCGGTCCATGAACGCGCCGGGGTCGCCTTCGTCGGCATTGCAGACCACATACTTTTTGCCGGGCGGCTGCTTGGCCGCGGCCTGCCATTTCACGCCTGTGGGAAAGCCGCCGCCGCCCCGGCCGCGCAAGCCGGACTCGCTGATGCAGCCGACCACATCTTGCGGGCTCATCTCTTCAAGGCACTTGGACAGACCCAAATAGCCGCCTGCCGCGATATAATCTTCAATCCGGTCGGGGTGAATAATGCCGCAGTTGGCCAGCGCCGTCCGCTTCTGCTTGCGATAAAAATCTATGTCCCGCTCGTGAGGCACCGGCGTATCGGGCGCTTCAGGGTTGCGGTAGAGCAGCCTGTCCACCAACTCATTTTTTTCCAGGTGCGCGGAGATAATTTCTTCGACGTCATCTTCAGTCACTTCCGTATAAAAGATATCGTCAGGAAAGACTTTAACGATGGGGCCTTTTTTGCAGAAGCCGAAGCAGCCGGTGATGCTGGCCGAAGCTCGTCCCTCAAGGCCTTTATCCTTAATGATTTTATCGAGCTTATTCAGCACGGCCAATCTGTCGATGGAACGGCAGCCGGTATCGCCGCAAACCAGAAACTCAATGCGCCCGTCTTCGGACTTGGCGTCCGGCTTGCGCAGAGCAAGCAGGGGCTTGTACTCTTCGTGGGCATTGGCCAGGTCCTGGTATGAAGTAAGTCTGTTCATATCCGCTTATCCTTTGCCGCCGGCGCTTTGCTTGTTTTCAATAATGCCCTTCACATCCGCGGGCGTCATGCGGGCGTGCACCTCGCCGTCCACCACCACGGCCGGGGCCAAGCCGCAGGCGCCCACACAGCGCACGGACTCCAGACTGAAATTGAAGTCCGGCGTGGTTTGACCCACATTGATATGCAAGACATTTTCCAATTCCCGGGCCACTTTCTCCGCGCCGCACACAAAACAGGCCGTGCCCATGCACACCTTAATCTCGCATTTGCCTTTGGGTTCGGTGGTGAAGTAGGAATAAAAGCTGATGACCCCATAAATTTTTGAGGCGGGCACGCCCAGCTTGTCGGCAATGAACAGGACAACTTCTTTGGGCAGATAGCCGAAAATGTGCTGCGCTTCATACAGCACCTTAATCAAGGCTGACTCCTTTTCCTCTAGTTCGGTGATGTAGCGTTCCAGGGTCTGAAAATCTTCATCTCTAAGCTGTGGAGCAGACATCAAATCCTCCGGGAGAGAATGGGCGGCGCTTTCAAGCCGGAGCGTTTAAGCTTGCCGACCGCGCAACAAAATCGTTTGCGACTGAAAACACCGCAAAAGTTAATGATAGTGCCGCGCTTTAATCCGGCACGGCACAGCTTGAACGCCCTGTGAACCACAAAAGGGAGTTCGATCTGTCAAGTTTTAACGATACCTCAACTGAACCGGGTCTTTCAAGTGAAAATGCGCGAAGATGATTTTTTTTTCACAAGCCCGCAGATACCGGGCCGGGTCTCTAGGCCCGCAATCGCAAAAACCGGCCGCCGACGCCCGGTTTATCGCCCATTTGCCGTGTCGTATACCGGGCAGGCCCCGGCCTCGCACCGGCGCACATCGTCAAGCACGGTCCTGGCCAGGGCTGCGGCCACTTCCTCTTCTTCAAAAACCACGGCGTCCGCGCCGGAGCTCCTCAGCAGAGCGCTGTTTTTCAAAAAGCGCGCCCGCACCAGAATGCGCAGATCCGGATTTTCGTCACGAGCGATCATGGCGGTGATGGTGGTGGCTTCCAGGCTGGGCAGGGTGATGATCAGATACCGCGCCTTATCAAGCCCTGCCGCCTTAAGGATGTCCAGGCGGCCGGAGTCGCCGAAAACGGCGCGCTGCCCGCTTTGATTGAGATGATTGACCGTGTCCACATTCATATCAATGACGGCGCAAGTCATTTTCTGTTCGGAAAGCGCCTTGACCACGCTTTGCCCGGCCGGACCGTAACCCACAATAATGGCTTGGGCGGCCTGCATCTGAGTTTCCAAAGCGGGAATCAGTTTTTTTACAGCGGTTTTCCGCGCCTTACGGCTCGCCCCGGCATTGAGCAGGGCCCACAGTTTTTTGCGTTTTTTCAAAAACGCCTCAATGCGCGGCAAAGCTCGAAATGCGCTAGGGTTTAAGGTGATGGAAATAATGGCGCAAACCACCAGAACGTTATACACCTGCATGCCGATGATGCCCAAAGCATGCGCCTGTGAGGCCAGAATAAAGGAAAACTCGCCGACCTGGGACAGGCTGATGCCCACCACCAGGCCCGTTTGCGCGGAGTAGCCGAGCACGGAGACAATAAATATGGCCGTAAGCGGTTTAATCACCAAAATAATCAGCAGCGCGGCCAAAATCAGCCAGGGCTCGGCAACGATAAACGCAGGGTCGAGCAGCATGCCCACAGACAAGAAAAACAGCACGGCAAATGCATCGCGAAAGGGCAAAAGATCCGCGCCGGCCTGGTGGGAAACTTTGGTTTTGCCCACCACCATGCCGCCTAAAAAAGCGCCCAGAGCAACCGAAGCTTCAAAAAAGACCGCCGCACCCACGGCCGTGGCAAAAGCCGCCACCAGCACGGTCAGGGTAAACAACTCCTGGGAGCGGGTGCGCAAGATTTGGTTGAGCACCCAGGGCACCACCCGGCCGCCGATAACTAAAACAATGACCCAAAGCAGGCTCAGACGCAGTAAGGCCAAGCCTACAGCCTTAAGCATGGGCAGCCACTGCGCGCCGGCGGCCCCGGCCGCCGCTGCGGCGGAGCCGTCGCCGCCCACTTCCAAAATCACGGCCAGGCTGGGCAAGAGCACCAGAATAAGCACGGTAAGAATATCTTCGGCCACCAGCCAGCCCACCGCCACATGGCCGTGCACGGTGTCGAGCATATTGTTATCCGAGAGCACGCGCAAAAGCACCACCGTGCTGGCCACAGCGAGGCCCATGCCCATAAGCAGCCCCTCGGCCGCGGACAGCCCGCAGAACTCGGCCACCCCGAAACCGCACAGCGTGGCCATGCTGCTTTGAAACAAGGCCCCGGGCAGGGAAACGCCCTTTACGGCCGAAAGGTCTTTAAGATTAAAATGCAGGCCCACGCCGAACATGAGCAAAATTACGCCGGCTTCGGCCAGCTCCAGGGCGAGGTTAATGTCGGCCGAAAATATGAATGAATGCGGACCCACCAGAAACCCGGCCACCAGGTAACCCACAATGGAAGACAAGCCCAATCTTTTGGCCAAATAGCCCATCAGCAACGCCAGAGTGAAGCCGATGGCCAGGATTTCAAGAAGCGGATATTCGTGCATGGATATTTATATGCTGGAGATTTTAATTGTTTTCAAGAAGACAGACTACGCAAAAACGCGGACAAAATGAAGTCTTTTCTCACTTGGCGCCTTCCGGGTCTGAGCCTGTTTCCGCAAGTTTACGTTCCCGATAAGCAGCGGGGCTTTCCAGCTTGGGCAAAGACCATATCCCGTTCATGGCCTCGCGGGCGACTTCCTCCTCAGCCGCATAGTAATTCACATACGTTCCGCTTGCCGCGGGCCAGGGCCTCCGCGGAATAAGGCTGGCCCGCATAGGGGCCGCGTTGTTCAGGCGGTATTTAACCGTGCCGCCCAGACCGTTGACCGTGACCAGCAAAATATCGCCGGCATAGACCTCCAACGCCGTGCCGGACCGATAGTAAAACTCGCCCCGCACAAATTTCCCGGCTGCGATTTGAGCGTAGCGTTCGGCCGTATCCGGCGGCAGGCAGGGCTCAGCCCAGAGCAGCACGCGCTGCAGCACCGGCCGAGTCTCGGCCAGGCTGTCGCGGGTGAGGTCCGAAGCCTCGGCCAGAGAGGCGAGACTGGGCAGGCTTTCGCCATACACGGCATATTCCCAGTCCAGCAGTCGAGCGTAACTTGCTTTATCTTTAGGGTATTCGCGGCCAGAGGGAGGCTGAAATCACACTCACCATGAACAGACGACAATAAAGAGATCTGGCTATACAACAACAGTTTTTACCTGGGATCTTCGGCCAGCTTGAGCCGGCGCAACATCTCCACAGCCGGATCAAGCGGCAGCAGCGGCTTCGGCCTGGGCGGCAAAATCGGCGTAAAAATCCGGGCGAGCAGCCGGCCAGACATAACAAACCTGCGCAGAAACTCCGCAGAATATGCCGGGGTTGCTGCTTGAGCGCGGCCTGTAGTCTAAAGTTCAGATGCATGAGCACCCCTTGTATAAGCAACCTGAATGCAGCGCACTAGCGGCGCGAAACGGAATATGCTATGCGGACATGGTCGCCTGAAAACAACACGGCCCGCAACTTTATCTTGGGATGCAAACCCCTGCGGCCGAAATTAAAAGTGTTTTCAGCTGAGAGGAGAGCATATGTTTGCCCGCAAGGCCACCTCGAAAATAATTGCACGCCCGTTCCCGCATTTGCTTCTTTGCCTTTTTGCCGTCTTATTTATTTGGGCGGGCACTGCCGCGGCCCAGCCGGACCCTGCCGCCGCCGGAGCCGCTGGGGTCGCCGCCGCCAAAACGGACTATGATTCTCTGACCCAAATCTGGAGCACGCGCACTTCGGATTTGGCCACGCTGGTGGATGAAGCCAAAACCCTACAGAGCCTGGCCGAAGACATGGCCGCCCCCCTGGCCGACAAAGTCGCGGACGCCAGAGCCCAGATAGCGCGTCTGTCCGGGCTGTTTCAGGCTTCGCGGGGGCACCCCACCGAACAACTGGCCCTTTTGCGGCAGATGCGCAGCTTGCAGGACTCACTGAATAAAAACATCAAACCCCTTGAAGACATCGCTTCCACCATTGCCATCAGCCTGGATGAAGTGGCCGGGCTTGAAAAAGATATGGCCAACCTGCGCAAAGAAGCCGTGGCTGACGGCGCGGTCGTGGCTGCCGCTGAAGTAAAGGACCGGGAAGAGTTAAAGGCTTACATCCAGGCCATGACCGACGCCAAAACCAAACTCACCCGCACCTCAAAGCGCCTGAAGCAGATTCTGGATCCGGCCAGAGCCGCCACGGAACGCCTGGGTGAAATAGTCGCCAGGTTTGAAACCAGTCTGGACGGGGTTTGGAAAAGCTATTATCTGACCCAAACCAGCAACGACCTGGCCGCCCTGGCCACCACGCCGGCTGTGCTGGCCGAATGGACTTCTTCTCTGACCACACGCCTGAATTTCGCCTATCCGCAAAATGCGGCCCAGTGGTGGGATGCGGCTAAAAGTTTTGTCATTTCCGCCTTGATTTTGACCTTGATCGGCGCTCTGGCCTGGCGCGGCGCGTTTTTTCTGCCCGTGTACTGGCGCGAGGCCTGCCGGGACATCATTAAAGGTCCCTGGCTCTGGCTGAGCGCGGGCATGGCCGTGCTGGCAGCCGCGACCAATAGCTCCGGCGGCCTTTATTTCGCCTTTCTGCTGCTGGGCTCGCTGCTGGTCATTTATGCCGTGGCGGCCATCAGTTGGCGTCTGCGCATGGTGGTCCGCCCCATGCTCAAAGACAAGCCCTCGCCCTTAAGCCGTCTATTCCCCCCGGCCGTGCTCGGCGTGGTCATGCTCTTTTCCGACCTGGCCGCCCGCATTCTGGGGCTCATTTGGGTGCTGGCCATGCTCATTTTCCTGGCCAGAATATTTTCCATCAACCGCAAGCACAAGATGAGAGACGCCGCCCGACCGCCCCTCTTGGAGCGCATTTTCTACGGCTGCGCGCTCTGGTTTGGGGCGCTTTCCCTGCTGATGGCCATCTTCGGCTACGCGCGCCTGGGCATTTTGACGTATATGCTGCTCTTCGCCCTAGTCAACACCATCACTTTGGGCAACGCCCTGATGTACATGCTCAGCAGCCTGGTAGGCCGCAGGTTTAACAGGGACAAACAGCCCGTTCTCAATGCCGTGGCCGAAGCTGTGGCCATTCCGATTTCGTGGGTGCTTTCATTGGTCTGCACCCTGCCCTGGCTCTGGGCTGTGCCCGGCGCCAGCCAGATTTTGCGGCAGGGCCTGTCCGCCAGCTACACTGTGGGTGAGGCCAGCTTTGATTTTTCAAAGCTTTTGTTCATCATTATCCTCTTTTTCCTGTTCCGGTCATTTATCAGCCTGTCCAAAACCACCTTAAAGCATTTGCCGGATCGCCTGCCCCACCTGGAGCGCGGGGTCATTCCTCCGTTGCAGACCATGGCCGCCTATGCCTTTTGGGTGGTGTTCGCCCTGGTGGCCTTAGGGATGCTGGGGGTTAACTTCACCAGCCTGGCTGTGGTGGCCGGCGGCCTTTCTGTAGGCATCGGCTTTGGCATGCAAACCCTGTTTAATAACCTGATCAGCGGTTTGATGCTCATTTTCGGGCGCACCATCCTGATCGGCGATTTCGTGGAAGTGGGCGGCGTGGCCGGCACAGTGCGCTCCATCAACATTCGCTCCACCACGCTGGAAACCCCGGACCGGGCCCTGGTGTATGTGCCCAACTCCACCATCATGTCCGGCCAGTTTTCCAACTGGACCAGAAACAGTCGCATGGTGCGGCGCAGCGTTCCGGTCAGCGTGTCCCACGGCTCGGATGCGGATCTGGTCACCAAACTGCTCCTCCAGGCGGCTGAAGAGCAGGAGCATGTGCTCAAGCTGCCGGCCGCCTCGGTAATCTTCAACAACTTCAGCCCCAACTCCCTGGATTTTATGCTCTATGTCTTCATTGACGATTTGGACAACGGCCTCTCCGCCCTGTCCGGCATACGCCTCAATATCCAACGCCTGTTCACCGAGCACGGCATAGACATCCACGTGCCGCAAATGGCCATACACTTTCCGGAAGCGGAAAATGACAAAGAACAGCCCAAAAACGACAGCACTGTAAAAAGGCCCAAATCAAAACAAATTTAACGGAAAGCCACAGATAAGCCCCCGGAGACTATGCATGTTGCTGCATTATACGGTCAGCGAGGATGATTACCTCGCCTTTAATATTTACCACGCCCGGCACACGCCAAACTATAAACGCACCATCATCGGCATGTGCCTGCTCTTGCCGGTGCTGCTGGCAGCGGCTACTCCACTGATCTTTTTGGTTTTTCCCGGCACTTCACCCCGGCTCTGGACCGGCGTGGCCATTGCGGTCGGCGGGCTGTGGGCGCTGGCCGTGCCTTACCGCTTTGAGGCCATGATCCGGAGGCATATTAAAAAAATAACCAAAGGCCGCAACGAATTCGTGGGCGATTTCAGCCTTGATCTGCAAGAGGGCGTCCTGGTTTATGCGGGAAACAGCGAAAAAAATGAAATCGCCTACAGCCGGGTTATCAAAATCGTGCAGGACGAAGCGCGGGTCTACTTGTTTCTGGGCCCGCTAAGCGCTGTTATTGTGCCTGCCGCGGCTTTTGCCGATGCCTCGCAAAAACAAGCCTTTTTCGGCCTGTTGCGCGCCAAATGCCCGACTGCCGAATTCGCTTTGCCCGCCCCTGTATAAAGCCGATGCCATGACTTCACAAACGCCTCTCTGGACCCGCAATTTCATTTTCATCTGTCTTGCCCACGTGTGCATGACCATAGCCTTTTACGCCAACATGCCGGTGCTGCCCTTGTTCCTCAAGGACCGCCTGGGCGTTGAAGGCCTGCTCATGGGCCTGGTCGTTGCCAGCTATACCGCCTCATCCATTCTCTCCAGGCCCGTGGCCGGCTTCTGGCTGGACCGCGTGGGGCGCATGGCTATCTATGCGCCCTCCTACCTGCTGTTCGGGCTGCTCTTTTTCGCCTATCCCCTGGCGGGCGCCGTAGCTTTCATCGCCCTGCTGCGCCTGACCCACGGCGTGTTTTGGGGCTTTATGATGGGCGCGGCCAATACCCTGGCCGTGGACCTTATCCCGCCCGCCCGGCGCGGCGAAGGCATCGGCATGTTCGGCCTGACCATGAACCTGGGCATGGCCCTGGGCCCGGCCATCGGCCTGCCCGTTGCCGAGCGCTTCGGCTACGACGGCCTGTTCATCTTCGGCGGCGTGCTGGTCACTGCCGGGTTCATTCTGGTGCTGCGGGTTAAAGCTCCTACGGTGCCTTTGGAAAAAAAGCCCTTCGCCTTTAGAGATTTACTGGAAAAGACCAGCCTGCCCGTGAGCCTGGTTACGGTAATTATCTGCATTCCTTTCGGAGTGGTCATGAACTATACCGCTCTGTATACGCAAACCGAGGTCCGCGCCGCCTCAGGCACCTTCTTTTTGGTTCTGGCTCTGGGCATGGCCGTATCACGGGTTATGGCCGGCCGGACTTTTGACCGTGAAGGACCGGGCGTGGCCATGTTCCGCGCCTTTGTCTGCCTGCTGGGCGCGTTGCTGCTGCAGGCCTTTACCCGGCACGGCAGCGTTTTTTACATGTCCGCCGCGCTGCTGGGCTTCGGTTACGGCATTTCCGCGCCGGTGTGTCAGGCCATGGTCAACATACTGGTCGCTCCCGAACGCCGGGGCGCGGCCAATGCCACGTTCATGACCGCTTTTGACCTGGGCATCTGCATCGGCATTGTGGCCATCGGCCACGTGCAAAAGGTCTTGGGCTGGGAGGCCAGCCATGCTGTTGAAATCGCCTGTTTCATTATAGGCGCCGCCCTGTTCTGGGGTCTGTGCCTGCCGCACTACACCCGCACACTTAAAGCCCTGCGGGAAAGAGAAGTGCAAGCGCAACAAACGCAATAAGGCGCCGTTAAAAAATCATTAATCATTAAAAAGATGGAGATGGATTATGAGGGGCCTGCTGGGGAAGACCGGGCGGCTTTTTTTAACCTACGGGTTGCTGGCGGCTTTTTTTCTGACGGCCGGCTGCGCCTGTCGCCTGAACATGGACGCCAAAGAAACTCGCTCGCCGGAAAAGGCCGCCTGGCAAGATAGCCCGAATCTGGCCGGACTTTTTTACTCCTTGCGAGCCCAATTTGGCCTGGAGGGGACCTTTGTGCTTTACGACCGGGGTGAAAACATGCTGATCGGCTATAACCGCGCCCGCGCCAATACACGCTACCAGCCGGCTTCCACCTTCAAAATTCTCAATGCTCTCATCGCCTTTGAAACCGGCGTGGTCAAGGATCAAAACGAAATTCTGCCTTACGACGGCAGCCCGCGGCCGGTTAAAGCCTGGGAAAAAGACATGAGCATTACAGAAGCCATGGCTGTGTCCAATGTGCCCCTGTTCCAAGGCATTGCCCGGGGCATCGGCCTTACGCGCATGCAAAAATATGTAAGCAAGGTCGGCTACGGAAATGCTGAAATCGGAGCGAAAGTGGACGATTTCTGGCTCAAGGGCCCCCTGGGCGTATCCGCCCTGGAGCAGATCCGCTTCCTTGACGAGCTTACCCGGGGTGAGCTGCCCTTTTCCACTCGCAGCGTGGAACTCCTGCGCGAAATTATGCCCCGGGAAGAAGGCCGCCAGCCCAGCCTGATTTTTTACAAGACCGGCCGGACCACCAACACGCAACCCGGCATCGGCTGGGTGGTCGGCTGGGTGCGCATGTACGGCCGCGACTACCCCTTTGCCCTCAACCTGGACATCAACAAAGACGAAAACGCCGAGTTGCGCATGATCATGCTCCGCCAGGCTTTGCAGGAACTGGGCATGTATTGATGTCGGCCGTTTGCCGGCGACTTGCTTTTGCATAGGTAACGGCGTTATGTCTGAAAAAGACAAGTCGTTTTTTAACGGCATAACCTTTGGAGGTGAACCATGAGCGGCAAGAAAGTATTGATCCTGACGGGCAGCCCCCGCCGGGGCGGCAACAGCGATCTTATGGCCGCGGCCTTCAGTGAAGGCGCGCGCGAGGCCGGGCACGAGGTGACCATTTTTGAGACTGCCCACAAGCACATCAAGGGCTGCCGGGCCTGCGACCGTTGTTTTACCACAGGCAAGGCCTGCGTGTTTGACGACGACGATTACAACGCTCTGGCCGAACTTATGGCCGAAGCCGAGGTTATTGCTTTTGCCGTGCCCCTGTACTGGTACACTTTCCCCACCCAGGTCAAGGCGGCCCTGGACCGGACTTATTCGTTCTTTTTCACCAACACGCCCCTAAAAAGCAGGCAGTCCGTGCTCATGGCCTGCGCCGGCGAAGACAACTACACCTGTTTTGAAGGCCTGGTCAAAAGTTATCAACTTATGTGCGACTACCTGGGCCTTGAAACCGGCGAGCCCCTGCTCGTGCCCGGCATTTACGACGTCGGTGAAATCAAAAAAACCGACGGCCTCACCCGGGCCAAGGAGCTGGGCAGAAATCTGTAAATACGCCGGGGAGGGGAAACCAGAAGGAGCTAAGCCCCTAGCGGTTTTTCCTCCCCGAAGCCTTCCCTTTTCCTTAACCCTGATTGGCTGCAGTTTTAAGCCGGTTTTTCCGGATTTATCGCAGCACACATGCCTGCCGTCTCCTGACGGCTCTATCGTAAAATTCGAAAAAGAAGCGACATGTTTTGCATGCCGCTCTTTTTTATCTAAAGTAAACCCGCTTCTTCCCCCAATCAGGGTTCAGGAGGGGAGAGCGCCCGGGAGAGGGGCACCCCAAGGGTCAGCAACCCTTGAG
>CBDTYX010000043.1:0-10675 GCA_965364745.1 uncultured Desulfovibrionaceae bacterium
GAACTGCTTTAAATGAAAAATCGCTGTAGACTATTTCAAGAGTAAAATGCTCTAGAACCCCGAGTTACGATTTTTTTTTTGTACGCGGTCAATGAGCCGCACATAGCGGTAGTTGGGTTGTTTTTTAGCTGTTTCGTAAAGTTCCTGTCCCAGGTTTTGGCATTGCGGGCAGGCCCCGCGCGGCACCTCCAGGCAGCAACTCAAGGGGTGGGCTGTGGACCAGGTTTCAATGCGCACAAGACCTGCACACGCATTGCAGAGGCGCACGGATTCTATTTGGGATTCGGAAATGCCGTCGGTATCGTAATAGATATCTTTGTTCCGGGTGTACCAGCCATCCAGAAAGTCGCCGCGCAGGCTTTTGGCTGGAGGATTGGCCACGGCCTCCAGCACCGCATCACACATGTGTCGCACATCGTCGCTTAAATGCTTGGCTGCGCGGATCACCGCGGGGGAAAGGTCGGGTTCGGCCACGCCCGAGTAATCAACCCCGGCCATGGCCAGAGCCACGCTTAAGTTAGTGTAGGGCAGGGCGCCGTGAATGGCGTAGCCGCCTTCCAGCACGGCAATGTCCGCCTTGAGTCGGCGGGTGATTTCCGCGTAGCCGCGCGCGGTCATGTTCATGTCCGTGAGCGGGTCGGAAAAATGACTGTCCTGTCCGGCGGCGTTGACCACCAGATCCGGTTTGAACTTGGCCAGCAGGGGTTTAACCACATTTTCTATGGCGTAAATATAACCGGCGTCTCCGGTGCCGGGCGGCAGGGGGATATTAACCGTGGCCCCCAGGGCGGTGGGGCCGCCCAACTCGTGGGCGTACCCTGTGCCGGGATAGGCCGTGCGCGGGTCCTGGTGCAGGGAGATGACCATGGTATCCGGGTCGTTCCAGTAAATGTCCATGATGCCGTCCGAGGCATGGCAATCGGTGTCCACCACGGCCACGCGAGGCGCGCCGTAAGTTTCGCGGGCATATTCAATCATCATGGCTGTGATGTTTACATCGCAGAAACCGCGGTTGCCGTGCACCACCTTCATGGCGTGATGCCCGGGCGGGCGCACCAGGGCAAGGGCTTTGTCCGCCTGGCCGCTGAAGACCAGATCAGCGGACTTGACCGCGCCGCCTAAGGAGGACAGGTGCGACGGTCCGCAACGGGCGCGGGTTTCGGGCAGGCAGAAATGCACCCGCTCCACGTCTTCATACAAGCCGTACGTGGGCGGGTGCTCCTGAATATTGGGGATATCAAAAATGCCTTCTTCCCGAAATTGATCCTGCGTGTATAGAAGACGCTCCTCACGTTCAGGATGCAGGTCGGAGATGGCCCAGTCAAAAGCCGGGAAAAACACCACTCCTAATTTGGGCCCTGATTCCGACATAAGCGCGCTCTCGTTTGCGGGCGGTTATTCCCCGCGCAGGTTGAGAAATCCTTCCACGAGGTCGGCCACCACCGCGGCATCGGCCAGGGTGGAGGTGTCGCCGAAGTCACTGGTCTGCCCGGCCGCAATGAGGCGCAGGATGCGGCGCATAACCTTGCCGCTGCGGGTTTTGGGCAGACCGTCCACAATCTGGATGATCTCCGGCGTGGCGATGGGGCCGATGGATTCGCGTACCCACTTGCGCAGGCGCGGGGTCACGCTGTCGTCATCCTGCACGTCGTGCTGCAAGACCACATAGGCGTAAATGGCCTGGCCTTTGATGGCGTGGGGCATGCCGACCACGGCGGCTTCGGCCACATCTTTATGGGCGGAGAGCACGGATTCCAGTTCCGCGGTGCTCATGCGGTGGCCGGAGACGTTGATGACGTCATCCAGGCGTCCGGTGATCCAGAAGTCACCGTCCGCATCGCAGGCGGCGCCGTCGCCGGTTTGATAGGCGCCGGGAAAGCGTTCCATATAGCTGGAAATAAAGCGTTCCGGATCTTTATACAGGCCGCGGAACATGCCGGGCCAGGGGGCCGTGATGACCAGATGGCCGTTTTCGCCGCGCGGCGCGGGAGAACCGTCGGCATGCAGCACAGCGGCGGAAATGCCGGGCAAGGGGCGGCCCGCGCTGCCGGGTTTGAGGTCGGCCGCATAGGGCAGAGGCGCGATGAGGATGCCGCCGGTTTCGGTTTGCCACCAGGTGTCGGCGATGGGAGCTTTATTGCCGCCGATGTGCTTGTGGTACCACAGCCAGGCTTCGGGGTTGATGGGTTCGCCCACCGACCCCAAAATGCGCAGCGAAGAAAGGTCGCAGCCGTTAGGCCAGGACGAACCTTCGCGCATGAGCGCCCGGATGACCGTGGGCGCGGTATACAGGATGTTGACCTTGTACTTTTCCACAATTTTCCAGTAGCGGTCGGGCTGGGGCCAGTTGGGCACGCCTTCAAACATGAGCGTGGTGGCGCCCAGGGCCAGGGGCCCGTAAATCAGGTAGCTGTGGCCGGTAATCCAGCCCACGTCGGCCGTGCACCAGTAAATATCCTCGTCCTGGATATCAAAGACGATTTGGGTGGTATGGGCCGCGTAGGTGAGGTAGCCGCCCGTGGTATGGACCACGCCTTTGGGCTTGCCTGTGCTGCCTGAGGTGTACAGCAGAAAGAGCATGTCTTCGGCGTCCATGTGTTCAGCCGGGCAGGGGGCATCAAGGCCGGGCGCGGCCATGGCCTCGTGCCACCACACATCGCGGCCGGCGGTCATGGGCGTTTCAAGGTCGCCCCTGTTGACCACAACGACTTTTTTTACAGAGGGGCAGGAGGCCAGGGCTTCATCGGCATTGGCCTTGAGCGGAATTTTTTTGCCCGCGCGCGGCACGCAGTCGGCGGTGATCAGGATGCCTGCGCCGCAGTCATTGATGCGGTCGGCCAGGCTGGAAGATGAAAAGCCGGCGAAAACCACGGCGTGCGCGATGCCGAGCCGCGCACAGGCCAGCATGGCCACAGCGGTTTCCGGAATCATGGGCAGATACAGGCAGGCGCGGTCGCCTTTTTTCAGGCCGAAAGATTTAAGCACATTGGCGAAGCGACAAACTTCGGCGTGCAGCTCGGCGTAGGTCACGGCGCGCGATTCGCCCTCGGAGTCGCCTTCCCAGAGAATGGCGGTTTTATTGCCGCTCCCGGCGGCCAGGTGTCTATCCAGGCAGTTGTGGGCCACATTGAGTTTGCCGCCCAGATACCAGCTGATTTTGCCGGATTTCAAGTCGCAATCGGAAACCGTGTGCCAGGGAGAAAACCATTCCAGAAGCTCAAGGGCGCGTTTGCCCCAGAAAGCGGCCGGATCTTTTTCCGCTTGGCGACACAAATCTTCGTAGGCGGCTTTGGACGGCACGTGGGTGCCCGGCAGGGGGGTGGGGGGGGTAAACACGTTATCCTTGCTCATAGCTGTCTCCCTGAATTTTTATCAAGCGGGCCGCCGCCGGAACGTCGCGCACGGGCCAGCAGTCGGATTTGCGCAAAGCCGGAGAGGGGTCCGTCTTGTGGTTATCCGTTAAAAAACTGTATCCTTTGCAGATGAGTATAATTCGCGTATATGTGAAAAAAAACACAAACCTTGGAAATACAAAAGCACAACAAATGAATACAGTCAAATCCTTTATATTATGGCTTCCGGCCCGGGCGGCTGCCGGCATTTCAATAGGCGTTGCAGACCTTGCGCCGGAGCTGACGCTCCGACAAGCTTTTTCTTGAAGAACAGCCCGGTTCTGGTTTATGGTGGGGGAGGGGAATTATAACCATCAACCCAAGGGTCCTGTTTCCGTACCGCACCGCGAGGTCCGCCATGAGCACGACAAATTTGCAATATCTGTTCAACCCCCGCTCCATTGCGGTAATCGGGGCCGGGATTAAAACCGAGGATCCCGGCAATATCATTGTCCGCAACTTAATCAGCGGCGGCTTTGCCGGGCCGGTTATGCCCGTGGCTGAGGTTCCCGCCATTTCCGGGGTGTTGGCCTATAAAGATGTGGGTACTTTGCCCATAGTGCCTGATTTGGCGGTCATCAGTCAGCCTTTGGATAAGACGGTTGCATGCTTGAAGGAGCTTTCCCGCCGCGGGGTCAAGGCCGCCGTTCTTCTGGGCAGCAATTTTGCGGGGCTGTCACCGGCGGAGGAAAGGGCCGCGCGGTCTTCTCTGCGTGAAGCGGCCGGAGTCATGCGTATTATCGGGCCGCACAGCATGGGGGTAATGGCCCCGCATGTGCGGCTGAACGCCACCATGGCCCATACTTCAGTGGCCCCCGGGCGGGTAGCCTTTGTTTCGCAGTCAGACAGTCTGTTCACCACGGTTCTGGACTGGGGCAAGGCCAACGGCATAGGCTTTTCTTATGTGGTTTCGCTGGGAGCGCGTCAGGATGTCTCATTTTCATCCATGCTCGACTATTTAAGCGCGGATATCCATACCAAGGCCATTTTGCTGTATATGGAAACGATCCTCGACGCGCGCAGCTTTATGTCCGCAGCGCGGGCGGCGGCAAAAATCAAACCGGTGCTGGTGCTGCGGCCCGGCGCGGCGATTGACCATATGTTGGTGCAGGATGCTTTAACTCTGCCGCCGCCGCTTTCGCGGGAAAAAATTACGCCGTCGGAAATATACGACATGGCCTTCCAGCGGGCCGGGATGCTGCGGGTGCGCACTATTGACGCGCTGTTTCACGCCGCCCGGACGCTGTCTTCAGGCAAAATGCTGCGCGGCGATCGCCTGGCCATTATCAGCAACGGCACCTCGGCCGGGGTTATGGCCGCGGACGCGCTTTTGGCGGGCAGGGGCAATTTGGCTTCCCTTTCTGAAGACACCTGCGCGGCCATAGATGAGCTGCTGGGGCAGGGGTGGACAGGCGGCAACCCGGTGGGCATTCCCTATAACGCCGACGGCGCCGACTATGCGGAGCTGATGAATATTTTAAGCCGCGACAGAGGCGTGGACGCCATCTTGCTTATGCATGTGCCCTTTGCCGGACTTAACGGACTGGCTGTGGCTGAATCGCTGGTGCCGTATCTTAAAAAAGCTAAACGCCTGACCTTGCTTTCCTGGATGGGCGCCGAGTCGTCTGTGGCCGCCCGCCACCTGTTTGACGCGGCCGGCCTGCCTTCTTATGAAACCCCGGAGCAGGCCATTCGCGCTTTTTTGTATCTTACGGAATATCAGCACAACCAGGAAATGCTTATGCAAACCCCCGACCCCCTGGACAGCACCTGGCGGCCGGACCGGGAGGGGGCGCGTAAGATTTTAAACGCAGCCCTGGCCGACGGGCGCTCCCGGTTGTCTCATGTGGAGTCGGCGGCTATTTTTGAAGCCTATCGGCTGCCTATGGTGCCGCATGCCTACATTGACGGAAACGACAAGGGGTTGATAAAGAAAGTCCAGGCCGCTGTCGAGAAATTGGGAGCGCCGGTGAGCATTGATCTGGACCTTGACTGTGAGGTGTTGCCGGAAAGCCTGGAATATGTGGCGGACTATCTGCTGTCGCCCGAGTCAGCGGTTAAAAGCGTAAAACGCCTGCTGCACAACGCCGCGGAAGCTTTGCCCCCCGGATCTGTGCGGGGGCTTAGCGTGCGCAAGGCCAATGCTTCCACCGGTTTGGTGGAGCTGTTCATTAATGTGGGTATTGATCCTACTTTCGGCACCATCATTACCGTGGGGCACGGCGGTGGGGCCAGAGAAGCAGCCCAGGACCAGGCCACGGCCCTGCCTCCCCTGAACATGGCCCTTGCGCGCGAACTGGTTTCCCGCACGCGGATAGCCAAGCTGGTTAAAGCCGGCAAACCGCTTTCGCGCTCGCAGGATTTAAACCGCCTGCTGGTCAGCGTGGATCAGCTTTTCGAGGACCTCATCGAGTTGGAGTCTCTGGATTTTGATCCGGTTTTCGTGGATGAAGGTGCGGTGAGCATCAGCTCCGGGGTGATTCACATCAGTCCGCCCCAGGGCGACCAGAAAGCGATTCGCCTGGCTATTCGCCCTTATCCCAAAGAGCTGGAAGAGGTCTTTACCATGGAAAACGGCGTGGAGATGCTGTTCAGGCCGATTCGGGCTGAAGACGAGCCGTCCCTGAAGGCCTTTGTGGATCGTCAGACCCCGGAAGATTTGCGCCTGCGTTTTTTTAACGCGGCCCATACCTTTGACCACGAAGATATGGCCAACTTCACCCAGCTTGACTACGAGCGGCAAATGGCCTTCGTGGCCTGCGTGCTCAACCAGGGCGAGTGGGAAATTATCGGCGTGGTCCGGACCACAACTTCGCCGGACAATGAAGACGCCGAGTTCGGCATGATGGTGCGCTCGGATATGAAGAAAATGGGCATTGGCCGGCTTTTGCTGGAAAAAATGATCAGATATACCAAAAGCCGCGGTTCCAAATATCTCATCAGCGAAACCATGCGCGAAAACACGGCTATGCAGGCTTTGGCCCGCAGAGTGGGCATGACTGTGGAAAATTCGCCCGATGACGATGCGGCGGTGCGGCTGGTGCTCAAGTTGAATTAAGGTTCCGGATAAGGTAATGGTTTTCGGATGAAAACAAATTTATATCAGCCATTTATAGTACGCTATTACGAGGTTGACGCCGGGGGAACCCTGGCGGTGCAGAACCTGTGCAATTACATGCAGCAGATAGCCGGGCAACACGCGGAAGCGTTGGGGGTGGGCTTTGACCGGCTGCGCGAGGAAGGCTTCACCTGGGTGCTGGCCCGTTGGCAGGTGGCTCTTGATAAAATGCCTGCGGCCGGCCAGGAAGTGGTGCTCGAGACCTGGCCTTCGGCTCTGGAGCGCCTGCAGTGCCGCCGCGAGTTTGTGATGCGCAATGTTGACGATGAAGTGCTGGCCAGGGGAATCTCCTGGTGGGTGGTGGTCAATATCAATACTTTCCGCCTGGAAAGAGTGCCGGCTATGGTTGCGGATATTTACACCGAGGGCGCGCCGTCGGCCATGGATGACTTTGGCCTGCGCCTGCCTCAGGCTAAGGAAGGGCAACGGGTCATAAGCGCGCCCGTGCGGTGGTCGGACATAGATGTTAATCAGCATGTAAACAATGCCAATTATCTGGACTGGGTGCTGCAAAGCGTGCCCGAGGCTGAAAATAAACAATGCCTGAGCGCCGGGTTGCGGCGGTTTGAAATAAATTTTAAGTCTGAAGCCCGTTTGGGCGATGTTTTGGAGGCCAGGTGCGAAGCGTTTCCAGAGCTGGAGCGAGCCTATGCGCACAGCATTTATAATCTGGCTGACGGCAAGGAAGTGATCCGGGCATTTACAGAGTGGGACTGAGCTAAAGCGGACAGAGGTGTGCGGTGGTCATAAATATTCTTATCGGCGTGGCTTTTTTGCTGATTATGGCCTGGCTGCTGCGGGGCGCTTTGCGCAAGCCGCCCACGCCGGGGGAGCTGATCCGGCAGAAAGAGGAGGCCCGGCGGCTGGAGCAGGATAAAGTCAACGCCGCTTTGGCTCGGGTGGGCGCTTTTTCGCAAATTCGTCTGGACGCGCTGTTTACAGCGGTACAGGACATGCGCGGCGCATTGAGTTCGGGCGAAATATTCACCGCCTCCCGAACCTCGGAGGCGGTGGACCTGGCTTTTAAGCAACACAGCCTGCGCATTACTCACCATGTGCAGCAGGTAAATCTGGATCGTGAAAATTTGAGCGACAATTATCTGGCGCACCTGGAGAGGTTTCATTTGGAAGTGCCGCAGCGCGCTCCGGAAGATTTTACCGATCTGGAGACCTTGCTGGAGCGTCTGGCTGTGTTGATTGTGGAGTTTTCCAATGCGGCCGAAAATTAAGAAGATGCGCTGTCTCTGCATTATAAAAGATATGCGCAGGCGGCGCCGCATTATTTTGAGCCGCCGCCAGGGTTGCGCGAAAACCGCTTCTGATGGGGCGCAAGTTGCCAAGCTCGCAGCACGGCATTAGTTATAAGCACAGGCATACGGGCGCGAAAAAATTGCCCCGAATATTTAAAGGACAAAGACATTGCCCGCGGTATAAACCGGGCGGGCATTTTTTTTAGCCAGGCGATCGGCGGGTATTGTCAGTGTGAGGATGATTTACTATGAGCAAAAATATCCTGGTTTTTGCGTTGTCTACCTGCATTCACTGCAGGCGCTGCAAAGAATATCTTAATGAAAAGGGCATAGCTTACGAAGTCACCCATGTGGACCAGCTGGATAAAGACAAGCAGGCGGCGACTCTGGATGAAATACGCAAATATAACCCCGCATGCTCATTTCCCACGGTAATTATTAACGGCGGGGAAAAGGTGCTGATCGGCTTTTCTAAAAAACGTTTTGACGAGGAGTTTGAGAATGCCGAATAAAGTCAAGCAGACTCCAGAAAGCTTATACGCCGTATTGCGACCCATTCAGGAGGCTAAAGGGTATTATTTCAACCCTGACTTGCAGGACATGACCTTGCCTTTGCTGGAAAGCCTGCTGGTCAATAAAGCGCGCTACGGCTATATGGCCTGCCCCTGTCGTCTTGCTAACGGCAACCGCGCGCAGGATTTGGATATTATTTGCCCCTGCGTTTATCGTGAGCCGGATGTGGCTGAGTATGGAGCCTGTTATTGCGGGCTGTATGTAAATAAGAATGTTGCCGAGGGCAGGGAGGAGCTTTCTGAAGTGCCCGAACGGCGACCGCCGGGCAACATTTTACTTTGATTTGGGCGGGCATAGCTTAAGGAATATGTAATTTGCCCTAGCAGGTTCAACCGGTGGGACGCTTGAAAACGTCCCACCGGTTTTTTTTGAGGAAAACAATAGCTCGGGCGGGTTTTGGAGGTATGGCGATTAGCTGGGCGGTGATTTTTTTGTTTTGTTTCTAAGTTTAAAACTAAAAACCATTAGGTATCCATCTGGATATTTTTAGTTGAACATAGTTGTTTATCAAAAAATCTTTTAAAAAATATTCAATAATATTGCCTGATTAGTTGACAGGCAAATTTAGGATACGCCTTTTGATGCTTTTGGGGCAGAATTTTAGGGATTTTTAACCTAATGAAATACTGATGGTTTTTTGGGGTTGTATGAGGGGGGGACTATTGTCATATTGCAGTCACGGAAGGGGCGGCGCTTGATCATCAGGGCAAGCTGCCAATAATCCTGCTGTTGCAGCAGGCTGTTTTTTCTCGAAGCTTCCCCGCGAAATGACAGGCAATATATTGGTGAACAATAAAAATAAACCGCTACAGGAGTATGAGACATGGCAAAGATTGTAAACTCATGGAACGATTTTGATCCTTTGAAGCACGTAATCATCGGCCGCTGCGACAACTGCTGCATTCCCCCGTCTGAAGCGCCCAGCGAAATGAAGATCCCGGAAGACAGTGACATGCGCCACATCGGCTACGGCCCCCGCTCCAAGGAAAGCGTGGACGCCGGTAACGCCCAGCTGGACTATTTTGCCGACGTCCTGACCAAGCGCGGCATCAAGGTTGACCGGCCCACCGCTCTGGATTTCTATCAGGAAATCGGCACTCCGGACTGGAAGAACGCGTGCATGTTCGGCTGCATGCCGCCCCGCGACGTGCTCTTGACTGTGGGCAATGAAATTGTTGAAGCCACCATGTCCTATCGCTCCCGCTGGTTTGAATACCTCTGCTACCGCCCTCTGCTTCAGGAGTATTTTGACAACGATCCCGACATGCGTTGGGAAGCCGCTCCTAAGCCCCGCCTGACCGACAAGTCTTATCATCAGGGCTACCTGCATGAAGGCATCACCATGGAAGAGCGTCTGAAGATGGTGGCCGACCTGCACTTTGTGACCACGGAATATGAACCCCTGTTCGACGCCGCCGACATTATGCGCATGGGCAAGGACCTGTTCTGCCAGCACGGCCTGACCACCAACCGCAAGGCCATGGACTGGCTGCAGCGCCACTTCCCCGAGCATCGCGTGCATTCTGTCAACTTCCCCGGCGACGCTTACCCCATTCACATTGACGCCACTTTCGTGCCCCTGCGTCCGGGCCTGATCATCAATAACCCCAACCGCCACTTGGCCCCCGGCTTGGATGAAATTTTCCGCGCCAACGATTGGGAAATTGTGGACGCCGCTCAGCCTGCGCACAAGAATCCTCCGCCTCTTTGCTACTCCTCCGTATGGCTGTCCATGAACTGCCTGGTCATCGACCACAAGACCGTGTGTGTGGAAGCCAGCGAAGTGAACCAGATCGAGCAGATGGACAAGCTGGGCATGGAAGTTATTCCGATTCCCTTCCGCGACGCCTATCCGTTCGGCGGCGGTCTGCATTGCTCCACTGCGGACGTGTACCGTGAAGGCGTCTGCCAGGATTACTTCCCCAAGCAAGTCGGTCCGACCCGCATTCGCTAATAATTGGTCCGGGCTCCGCGCCGACCTCCCATTTATGCGCGGAGAACTAACAATACACCCATAATACCCCATATCCGCCGGCGGCCCCCGCGCCTCAGGGGCCGCCGGCACCTCCTCCCCCAAAAAAATGAGGCCGGCAGCGGGCAGGGCGCTAAAGTAGAAAAGGATTTTTGAGTAAGTATGGAAAAGCAAACTGTAAAATGGAGCAACGTATTCAGCTTTGCCGGCGCGTTTTGCGCTTTGCTCATCGGCTCCGGCTTCGCTACCGGCCAGGAAGTGATGCAGTACTTTGTTTCCTATGGTTATTGGGGCTTGGCCGGCGTTGTGGTCGTGCTGCTCCTGTTTCTGTATGTGGGCACCGAGTTTATGGCTGTGGGCCAAAAAGAAA
>CBDTYX010000044.1:0-10649 GCA_965364745.1 uncultured Desulfovibrionaceae bacterium
GAGGTAAAGGTGGACGACGCCACCCTGGCCGCCCGCCGCAAAAAATTGCCGCCGTATGAGCCGCGCCCTGTGAGCGGTTTTTTGCGCCGCTACAGCCGAGCGGTAAATTCCGCCGCCCAAGGCGCCACCTATAAAGCAAAATAAGCGCAACTCGCCCTCAAACTGTTTAAAAACGCCCGGAAGGATATTTTCGCTTCCGGGCGTTTTTGCCCTCTTCAATATAGGCAAGTGTTAACTCTATTGTGTAGCTGCCTGTAATGCACTTACCCCCTACCCTAAATTAAGGCAGGGTGAAAACAAGGAAAAATTTGTTTTCAAACGCCTGTTACATTTCAAAACCTAAAGGGGAACTAGATTATGGCTACTATCGTCAATTCCTGGAACGAGTGGGATCCGCTGAAACGCATCATCCTGGGCAGCCCGGTGGGCACTCATCAGCCTAAAAGCGACGTGTCCTGGAACTATGACGCGCCTTCCCGGCCCGGCTGGTACGGCCGCCTGCCTGAAGAAATGGAGGCCCGCGCTGTGGAGCTGATGAACGGTTTCCAAAAAATTATGGAAAACCGGGGTATTAAAGTGGACCGCCCCGTGCCGTTCGACACGACTAAAAAAGTTATCACCCCGGACTGGGAGTGCGAAGTCGGACGCGGCTTTCAGCCCTGCCGCGACGTGTTTTTCACCACGGGCAACGAAATTTTGGAGTGCACCATGTCCATCCGGGCCCGCTGGTTTGAATACATCGCCTACCGTGAGCTCATGGAAGAATATTTCCGCGAGGACCCGGGCTTCCGCTGGGCCTGCGCGCCCAAGCCCCGCCTCACGGACCAGACCTTTGAATACAACTGGTGGCACAACTTTAAAAATGTGTGGACCGACGAACAGAAAAAGGAGCGCATGCTGGCCCGCAAGTGGCACGTTACCGACAAGGAGCCTCTGTTTGACGCGGCCGACGGCATCCGCTTCGGCAAAGATATTTTTTGGAACGTGTCCGCCATTTCCAACAAGCCCGGCATAGACTGGCTGCGCCGCCACTTTTCCGACCGGGGCCTGCGGTTGCATGAGATCCAGTTCGGCGGCGACTACCATCACTGGCACATCGATGTGTGCATCATGCCCCTCAAACCCGGCCTGTGCGTATACAACCCCTACTACATGTACCTGACCCCGCAGTTTGAAGAGCTGATGAAGAAAAACGACTGGGAACTGGTCAAGGCCGTGCCCCCCACCCATCATTACGACATCCGCATCGGCACGCTCAACGAGCGCATCGGCCCGTACTGGATCTCCATGAACACCTTGTCTCTGGACCCCAAGACCGTGTGCATTGAGGCTCACGAAACCGCCTACCAGGAGCAGGTCAACAAAATGGGCTTTGAAGTGGTGCCCGTGGACTACGCCGACCAGGTGCAGTTCGGCGGCAGCCTGCACTGCTCCACTGTGGACGTATACCGCGAAGGCAAGTGCGAGGACTACTTCCCCAACCAGGTGGCCGGCTATTAACCGCCCCGGCGCCTATGCCTCCCCGTCCGCCGCCCGACGCGTCTGAAAACCGTCGGGCGGCCAACCCCAAAGCAAGGAGCGCGCAATATGATTTATACTCTGGGCTTGGTCGCCTACATGATCGTCATGCTGATCATCGGCTATTATGCCAAAGGTAAAGTGCAAAATACCGAAGACTATCTGGTGGCCGGGCGTAATCTCAACAGGACCTTCTCCTCGTTCACCCTCTTGTCCTGCTTCATCGGCGGCATGGTGGTCGTCGGCGTTTCCGGCACCACCTTTTCCGTGGGCATCTGGAATGAGGAGTACAACTGGGGCATTATTCCGGCCCTGGGCGGCGGGGCCATGTGCCTTCTGGTCTGCGGCCTTATTTATATGCCGCGCCTGTGGAAACTGAAAATGGTCTCTTTGGGCGACTATTACTACGCCCGCTTCGGTCGGGTCACGGGGCTGGTATCCACCCTGATGATCTGCTCGGGCTTCATTTTCTGGACCGCCGTGCATATCCTGGTGTTCACCAAAATCGTGCGGCCCATCTTAGGCTGGTCGCCGGAGGTGGCGGTCATCAGCGCCGTAAGCATTATCGTCATCTACACCATCATGGGCGGCCTCTGGGCAGTGGCGGCCACGGATATCTTCCAGGTTTCCCTGGTCATTATCGGCATTTTGGTGCTTACCCCGGTGGCCATACACAGCGCTGGCGGGTGGGAGTTTTTCAGCAGCAATATCCCGCCCGACCTTGTCCACTTCACGCCGCAAACCAATTCTCCCAATTCCTGGCTGGCCTGGATCGCGGCCTTTCTGATGATGGGCATCGGCGGCGTGCCCAGCCCGGACATCATGCAGCGCGCCTTTGCGGCCAAAAGCGCCAATGTGGCCCGCTTCGCCGGTTGCGCGGCCGCCGTGGGCTGCCTGTTTGTTGGCTCTCTGGTGGTCCTCCTGGGCCTTTTGGGCGCGGAGCTGGTGGGCAACGGCACCATCCCCGTTGAAGCCCTGCATGACGATCCGGAGCTGATTATTCCGGTCATGCTCATGGAGCTTTTGCCCGTGCCCTTAGTGGTGCTCTTCCTGGGCGCCAGCCTGGCCGCGGTCATGAGCGCCGCAGACTCGGCCATGCTGGCCCTGGCTGGCATGTTTACCAAAAATATATACAAAGACATCCTCCACCCCTCGGCCTCGGACAAAAACATGGTCCTGGTCACCCGCATCTGCGTGGGCGCAGTGGGCATTCTGGCCGGGATTATTGCAGTCAGCTTCCCTTATGCCTTCAATCTCTCGGTCTTCGCCTTCGACCTCTTGCTGGCCAGTTTGTTCGTGCCCCTGACTCTGGGCTTGTTCTGGAAAAAGGCCAACGGCTACGGGGCCATGGCCGGCATGATCACGGGGTTTGCAGTGCGCATTATCGGCGGCGGCATGCAGCAGGGCTTTACTTTGGCGGGCATCCTCTCGCCCCTGGATACCTGGTATTTGTTCACCCTGTTCTCGCCCCTGGCCTCCCTGGCGGCCATGGTGCCGGTCTGCCTGCTGACCCAAAAAATAGATGAGCCTGTGGTTCTGGAAGAATACGCCTGAGGCGCGATCTGCCCCAAGCTTTTAGAAAAACCCCGGCCAACTAATGTTGGCCGGGGTTTTCACAGTACTGCGGAAGACCTCCCGCGTGGCGCTCAGGTTGCTTTTTCCGGGAGTTTCTAATAGTGCTTAAGGTGTTTTTAAATCACCATTAACCTTGCGGGTCCGCCTATGTCTTTTGAGCCTCTTTCGCCTGAGGCCGTCAAGGCCCAGATGGAGCTGATTCTGGACAGCCCGGATTTTCAGGCTTCACCCCGCTTAAAAAATTTTTTCCGCTTCCTGGTGGAAGAGGTCCTGGCCGGGCGCGCTTCGCGCCTTAAAGGCTACACTATTGCCACCGCTGTTTTTGATCGGCCGGACAGCTTCGATGCCCACGCCGACCCCATTGTCCGCGTTGAAGCGGCTAAATTGCGCAGCCGTCTGGAACACTACTATTACAAGCACGGCGCAACAGGTTGCGTGCACATCACCCTGCCCAAGGGCGGCTATGTGCCGGAGTTCTCCATTTTTTCAGACAACCGTGATCAAGTCGCCGCCGGCGCGCCCGCCCCGTCGAACACCGTCTTTAGGGCCAAGCCGGAACGCGCCGGCGTAGCTGTGTTGCCCTTTGTCTTTACCAGCGACGGCGACCGGACCGACTATTTTTCCGACGGTCTGGCCGAAGAAATTACCGTGCACCTGACCAAATTCGAAGACTTGGCCGTGGCCTCTTCCTACTCCACCCGCCAGGCCTGGATCAATTCAGGCGATATGCATGTGGTGGCCAGAGCCCTCAATGTCCGTTTTTTGCTGCACGGTTCGGTAAAAATCACCGGCGACCGCATTAGGGTTATCGCGGAATTGGCCGATTGCGCAACTAATATTTGGGCGGACAAGTTTGACGGCCTGCTTACCGCCAATGACCTGTTTTCCATTCAGGATGAAATCGTGCAGCAGGTAACCTCGCGCATCGCGGACAGCAGCGGCCTGATCAAGCGCACTCTGTTCAAGGAATCCGGCCGTAAACCCCCGGAAACCATAGGCGCTTACGATGCTATTTTGGGTTACCACCACTGGGCGCCGTCCTTTGCCCTGGATCGCTTCCGATACGCCCTGGAAGCTCTGGAGCGCACCGTGGCCGCCGACCCGGACTCGGCCCTGCCCGCAGCCATGCTGGCGGATATTTATGCCTCAGACTATCAACTGGGCTATGGTCTGCGGCCCGGCGGCCTGGAAGACTCCCTAATTTTGGCCAACCGGGCTGTATCGCTAAATTCCGGTTGCCAATTCGCTTACTGGGCCCTGGCCCTCAACTATTTTCTGCGCCGCGACCAGGACCGCTTTCAGCACGCGGCAGCTCAGATCATCCCCTTAAACCCCGCCAACACTTATACCATGGCCGGGGCCGGCCTTTTGGTCGGCATGGCCGAAGACCTGGACAAAGGCAACGCCATCATGCAAAAGGCCATGCAACTCAACCCCCGTCTACCCAGTTGGTTCCACATAATCCCCTTTATGGTGGGCTATAGGGCCGGCGACTATGAAGCGGCCCTGACCGAAGCGTTACAGATCAACACCCCGGATTGTTTTTGGGATCCCATGCTCCGGGCTGCGGCTTACGGTCGTTTAGGAATGCGCGACGAGGCCGGGGCCGCGCTTAAACAATTGCTGGGCCTGCAACCCGCCTTTGTTGAACAGCAAGATATGTTGCTGCAGGCGCTGCTCTACTCGCCCGAGCATGTAGACCTGATTCGCCGGGGCCTTGCAGACGCTGGCTTAAAGAATTGAGCTGAAATTATCCGGAATTGTCTGAAATTTAATTAAAGAACCGGCCGCACCGGGCCGTAGTCTTTGACCTTCTGGCGCAAGCCCTTGATGCGGGCCTCCACCGCGTCGGGATTGGGATAAATATCTTTGATGGATTCAAAAATATCCAGAGACTTCTGAAAGTTGCCCTGCTCTTCTTCAAAGTCAGCCAGGGCAAATGCGCCCAGGACCTTTATCTCCAATGGGGCCTCGGGCATTTTGCCCAGTTCGGTAAGATATATTTTAGCCTGTTCGCCCTGTTCGTTCATCATAAACACCTGGGCCAGCTCATAGAGACAGGAGGCATTGACTTCCGGGCCGGTTTTCATGTCCAGGCAGGAGCGCAAACTGGCCGCGGCCAGATCGTTCTGGCCGCGGAGCTGATAAATTTTAGCCAGTTTTAGGTGTAAGCCCCCTTGTTCCGCCTGCGAGACACCCGGAAAAACCAGCAGCCGCCTCCAGGCGCTCAGGGCCTGATCCCAGCGGTGGCCGGACTCGTAAATCTGCCCCAAACGCTCCAGCGACTCTTTGCCCCGCTCCTGATCTTCGCTGTACTCCAGGGCCATGGCCTCCAGAATATCCGTGGCCAGGCGCTGGTCCTCACGAATGGATAAGGCGATATCCACCAGCCGCTCCCAGGCTTCCCAGCGTTGCGGGCCTTCCGGGTTCTGCTGCAGATAGCGCTCATACTGCCGCTCGGCATCAAGGAATTCTTTGCGGGAAAAGGACTGCCTGGCTTCGTACAGCTCATCGGCCGGTTTCTGAGGCTCACCTTCGCAGGCCGTAAGCAGCCCGGCGCAAAGCGCCAAGATAAGACATAGTAAAATCGAGGTGTTGCTGGAATTCACAAAAGCCGCCATACTCCACGCCGGCCTGAATCTGTTTACCAAGCGCGCCAATACGGGTTAAGGAGGGGGAGCGGGGCCGGGAGAGGGGAACCTGAAGGAGCACAGGCCCTTCAGGTTCCCCTCTCCCGGCCGTCTCGGAAATCTCCCTGCTATTCGTCTCCGTTATCGCGGTCATTAATGGCATCGAAGCCGACCACAGTGCTGCCCTCTTCCAGGCTGACCAGGCGCACGCCCTGGGTGGCCCTGCCCACAGTGCGCAGATCTTCAACGCCCATACGGATGATCTTGTTGCCGGAAGTGAGCAGCACCAGGGCATCATCATCCTGCACGGGCATGGCGCCGATCACACGCCCGGTTTTGGGGGTGACCTTGAAGTTAATAATGCCTTTGCCGCCGCGCGTTTGGTTGCGGTAAAGCTGCAACTTGGTGCGCTTGCCGTAGCCGAGCTCGGACACGGTCATCACGTCCGGGTCTTCATGCTCTTTAACGGTGACGCAGGCCACTACGCTGTCGCCGCCGGCCAAGGCTATGCCTTTGACCCCGGCAGTGTCCCGGCCCATGGGCCGCGCGTCGGTGCAGTTAAAACGAATGGCCATGCCCTGGCTGGTGGTCAGCATCACCTCGCTGCGTTCGTCAACCTGGCGCACGGAAATGAGCTCGTCGCCGGGGCGCAGGGCTGTGGCGATAATGCCGGTGCGCCGAGTGCGCGCGTATAAGGAAGCGGCGGCCCGTTTAATCATGCCTTGCCGGGTGACAAACAGGAAGTAGATGTCGTCGGTAAAATCACGCACCGGCAGGGCCGTGGTCACCCATTCTTCCTGCTCCAAAGGCACGACATTGGCGATATGCGTGCCCCGCGCGGTGCGGCTGCCTTCCGGCACCTGGTGAACCTTGATTTGGTAGGCTCGGCCTTTATTGGTAAACAAAACCAGGTGCTGGTGATTGGTGGTGGCCAAAAAGTCCTGCACAAAGTCGCCGTCGGAGGTGTTCAGCGCGGCAATGCCTTTGCCGCCGCGCTTCTGCTGCTGGTAATGATCAAGACTGGTGCGCTTGATGTAGCCCCGCCTGGACAGGGTGATGACCACGTCTTCGTCGGGGATAAGGTCTTCCACCTCAAAGCCGTCCAGGCTGTCGGCGATGATTTCCGTGCGCCGGGGCGTGGCGTAAGTCTTTTTGATTTCCTCGGTTTCCTCGCGGATAACGCCGAGAAGCACTGTTTCATTTTCCAGGATGGAGCGGAAGTATTCAATGCGCTTCATAAGCTCCTGGTATTCTTCAATAATCTTTTCATGTTCCAGGTTGGTCAGGCGCTGCAGGCGCATGTCCAGGATGGCCTGGGCTTGCACATCGGAAAACTCAAAGCGGGCCATGAGCTGCTCTTTGGCTTCCGGCGGCGTCTTGGAGGCTCTGATCAGGGCGATGACCTCATCAATGTGGTCAATGGCCCGGCGCAGGCCTTCCAGAATATGGGCGCGGGCTTCGGATTTTTCCAGATCAAAGCGGGTGCGCCGGGTCACCACCTCGCGGCGGTGCTCCAGAAAATATTCCAGGGTCTGCTTTAAAGACAAAAGCTGCGGCCGGCCGCTGACCACCGCCAGCATATTCACGCCAAACGAAGTTTCCAGCGGGGTATATTTATACAACGTGTTGATGACGATATCCGGAATGGTGCCGCGCTTGAGGTCCAGAACAATGCGGATGCCTTTCCGGTCGGATTCGTCGCGCAAATCGGTGACGCCCTCAATTTTGCGCTCATGCACCAAGGCCGCGATTTTTTTTACCAGCATCGACTTATTCAGAGCATAGGGAATTTCCCGGATGACCAGGGCTTCCTGACCTTTTTTGCGCTCTTCAAGCTCAATCTTGCCGCGAATTTTAATACTGCCCCGCCCGGTGAGGTAAGCATCGCGCAAGCCTTGGCCGCCGTATATAAACCCGTACGTGGGAAAGTCCGGGCCTTTGACGTGCTCCATGAGGTCTGAAACCCCGCAGTCGGGATTATCGATAAGCAGGAGCATGGCGTCGCACAATTCGCCCAGGTTATGGGGGGGAATGTTGGTGGCCATGCCCACGGCGATGCCGGCCGTGCCGTTAAGCAGCAAGTTGGGCACTTTGGTGGGCAGCACCGATGGCTCTTGCAGGGTGTTGTCGTAGTTGGGCCGGAAGTCTACAGTATTTTTCTCGATATCATCCATGAACTCCGAAGCCAGGCGGGACATGCGCACTTCGGTGTAACGCATGGCCGCCGGGGCGTCGCCGTCAATGGACCCGAAGTTGCCCTGACCTTCGACCAGAGGGTCGCGCATGGAAAAGTCCTGAGCCATGCGCACCAGAGCGTCATACACGGCCGTATCGCCATGGGGGTGGTATTTACCGATAACGTCACCGACCACGCGCGCGGATTTCTTGGGCGCCCGATTCCAGGCGTTGCCCAGTTCGTGTTGGGCGAACATAATACGCCGGTGTACGGGTTTTAAACCGTCGCGCACATCCGGGATGGCCCGGCCGATAATTACGGAAAGGGAGTATTCCAGGTAGGATTTTTTAAGTTCATGCTCAATACTGATCTGTTCGGACACTAGTTTCTCCATAGCCAGGTTTGATTTTTATGTATACCTTGCGGCCGCGCTTGCTGCGCGGCACTCACGGCTTACTGCGCGAAAAGCGTAATTTTCGCTTGCTCATCTGCGAGGCAGTTTCCATCCTAGGGTTTATTTTCCAATCCTTTATTCAGCCTTCACTTCCTCCAAGCATTCGGGTTCAGGAGGGAAGAGGGTCCGGGAGAGGGGAACCGAAAGGGGATGATTCCCTTTGGGTTCCCTTCTCCCCGGGTCTCGTTATATATCCAAATCCCGTACGCTCAGGGCATTGCGCTCGATAAACTCGCGGCGCGGCTCAACCTGATCGCCCATGAGCCGCTCAAAAAGGCTGTTGGCCTCTTCGGCGTCTTCTACCTTAACTTGAAGGAACACGCGGTTTTCCGGGTTCATAGTGGTCACCCACAACTGCTCGGGGTTCATTTCGCCAAGGCCTTTATAGCGTTGCACAGTGATGCCCCGCCGCGCTTCTTCCAACACATAGGCGTAAAGGTCGAAGATATCGGTCTTGATCATGGGCGGGGTATCTTTGCGCTCCACAGTGAAGACCAGGTCTTCGCACTTGCCGTGAATGCTCTGTAAGGCTTCCAAGGCTTGGCTGTACATTTTGGAATTGAGAAATTCCAAGGGCAAATGGGTGCGCTGGCCGTTTTTGCTGGTGATGAGCAGGAAGGAACGCTGGTCTGTTTCTGTGTCTTCCGTGGTCACTTCATAGCTGAAGTCGTGTTTGCCCAGCCAGTCGCCGAAACCGTTGCCGCCTTCGGCCAGGAAAAATTCCGGGCTGAGTTTTTGTTCATAATTGATGAAGCACAGAAACAATTCACGGGGGATGCCCGCATGCTCCGCTTCGGTAATCCGGATTTCCATATCATGGATGGCCTTCATCAACTTGATAATGCTGGCGCCTTCAAACTTCACGCCCGACTGCAGGCTGATGCACACCTCTTTGCTGATGCGGTTAAGCAAAAAGGCATTAAGTTCTTCATCATCCTTGATGAACCTCTCGGAACTCTTGGTCTGCACCCGGTACAGAGGCGGCTGGGCGATGTATAAATGCCCGCGCTCAATAAGCGGCTGATACTGCCTGAAGAAAAAGGTCAGCAACAGGGTGCGGATATGCGCTCCGTCCACATCAGCGTCGGTCATGATTACGATTTTGTGGTAACGCAGCTTGTCGAGGTCCATGTCTTCCTCGCCGATGCCGGCTCCCATGGCTGTAATCAGCGCTTTGATTTCCTCATTGGCCAGGATTTTGTCAAAACGGGTTTTTTCCACATTGAGGATTTTGCCGCGCAAAGGCAAAATGGCCTGAGTGCCGGGGTTGCGCCCCTGCTTGGCCGAACCTCCGGCCGAGTCGCCTTCCACAATGAACAGCTCCGAGTCAGTGGGGTCTTTGCTCTGGCAGTCGGCCAATTTTCCGGGCAGAGAGTTGTCGGAAAGAGCGCCTTTCCGGCGCACAAGATCTTTGGCCTTACGAGCCGCATCACGGGCTCTGGCCGCATCCACGGCCTTGTCGATGATCAGTTTGATGTCTTTGGGGTTTTCCGCAAAGAAGGTGTTTAAGCTCTCATAAACAGTGGAAGAGACAATACCCATAATTTCACTGTTGCCCAGCTTGGTCTTGGTCTGGCCTTCAAACTGGGGGTTGGGCAATTTTACGCTGAGCACGGCGGTGAGGCCTTCGCGCACATCATCGCCGGACAGCTTGATCTTCATTTTTTTGGCTTGCTCGGAATTGCCGATATAGTTGTTAATAGCTTTGGTCAGCGCGGCCCGGAATCCGGCCAGGTGCGTGCCGCCTTCCCTGGTGCGGATATTGTTGGCGTAGGTAAGCACGTTTTCTTTATACCCGGCATTATATTGCAGGGCGAAGTCAGTGGTTACGCCGTCAATAAAGCCGGAACCATAAACAGTGGAATGAATGCCGCCGTCACCTGAATTGAGATTTTTGACAAACTGCCTGATGCCGCCGTCAAATCGGAACAGATGGTTCTCATTGCTCCTTTCATCGCGCAGCTCTATTTCCAGACCGGGGTTGAGATAGGCCAGTTCCTCAAAGCGTTTGCTCAAAATTTCATAGGAAAACTCAACAGTTTCAAATATTTCTTCATCCGGGTGAAAACGCACAGTGGTGCCGTGCGTATCGGAATCGCCGATAACCTGCAAATCTTCCTGGGGCACGCCCCGCGAGTAATTTTGCCGGTAACGCTTGCCGTCGCGCCGCACGGTGACTTCCAGATGATCGGACAGGGCGTTGACGCAGGATACCCCTACACCATGCAGACCGCCGGAAACTTTATAGGCGTCGTTGTCGAATTTGCAGCCGGCATGGAGTTTGGTCATAACCACT
>CBDTYX010000045.1:0-10475 GCA_965364745.1 uncultured Desulfovibrionaceae bacterium
GCAGAGCAATAACCGCTTTTTTGCCGATTTTACGCAAACCGTCGGCCAGGCCCACAGTCACTGTGGTCTTGCCCTCACCCGCCGAGGTGGGGGTAATGGCCGTAACCAGCACCAGTTTGCCGTCCGGCCGGCTTTCCATATCCTTGAGCAGCTTGAAATCAACTTTAGCTTTGTGGTTGCCGTAAAGCTCCACATACCTGGCGTCCACACCGGCGGCCTCGGCAATTTCGCGGATATCCCGCAAGGGAGTCGCCTGGGCGATTTCAATATCTGTTTTCTGGGGCATACGCTTTCTCCTTGTCAGCAACCATGTGCCTTTGCCGCGCAGGATAATGGGGAAGCACAGTAATACCCGGCTGAAACTTTCCGGCCTGCATCGATTTTAAGAACTACCGGCTTATAAGCTCATGTAAATATTAACCCCGGTTTAGGCAACCCGCAATGAACCTCTGCAGGCACGCCCGAGGCAATGGAGAGACTGTGGAACCAAGCGGAAAAGAAGGATGCCGCAACAATAATATAAAAGTGAAAAAGCGCATCCGGCCGGCCTTTTCCGCGCGAACGAGCAGGAAGAGGCAGCCTTTGGCCCAGGCCGGGTTTGCCCAAAAAACAAACCCGGCTGAAAAACGCTTTTGCGCGTTTTTAGGGTCAGGCCGCGGGTGGCCCAAAAATGGCGGACAGCGCGCCGATAACTGTTTCCAGCTGCGCTGAAAACTGCGCCAGGGCTGGGTCCAACTCAGATGACTGCCCAGAATCTTGCAAAGCGTTCTTGCAAGCCGTTTCCAACGCCAGGGAAGCTTCAGCCAGCCCTGCGTGGCCGATTGTCCCGGCCAGCCCCTTAATGGTGTGCGCGTTACGTTGCGCTTCTTCAAAATTGCCGGCCGCGAGACTCGCCCGGATATCCCGGCCGAAGTTGTTATACCCGTTGTAAAAACGCTACAAAAGCGTGCGATACAGCTTCTGGTTGCCGGCCAGACGCTGCAAAGCGCCGGCCGTGTCAAATCCGGGCAGATTCGGCAGCCCCGCGCCTAGCCCCGCGCCGCCGCCTTGTTCATTTTCCGCTATGCTCATAAATACTCCCTTTCTTGCTCTCGCCAAATTGAAAGCCGGAAAGCACACAAATTTTAAAAACCGTCGCGCAGCAGACCCGCTGCCGTATCCACCCTTTCCAACGCTAAAAAAGCTCTCCACCATTGGCGGAGCTTAAACAAAACAGCTTCCCAAACCACCCGAAGCATTTTGTTCCGGAAAAATATTTGTCATATTACAAAATTCCCCGGCAATTCACAATATGATAATTCCGCCGCTGCCGAACTTTCGCCCCGTCCAATCAATAGAATATGCGCAACTCGGATGTTTCGAAGACTGCCGCAGCATCGGGCTCGGCTATAAATCCGATTATGCGATGAATTCTAATCTGAAAAAGACTTGCCGATTTTTAGACTATCCTTATAAGGTAAGGATTGAGACTGCAGACTTTTCAGCAGAGGCTTCCGGTGCACCGTTGCCCGGGATTTGTTCACATTTATGCATGGGGTTAATTATGAGCATCCGGGCGAAACTTTTCATCACTTATATTGTGGCCATTATTGTTGCCGTATCGTCTGTGGCCGTGCTGGTGGTCTGGCAAATCAACCGCTATGCGGAAACGAATTTCGCGGAAAACGCCGGCGGGCAGCTTGAGCGCATCGACAACGTGCTCACCTTGTTTGTGGAAAACGGCAAGTCCAGCGCCACCTATCTGGCCGCCATCCCGGCGGTGCGTAATGCGGAAAACCAGTTGAACAACTACTCAGCCACCACGCAAGACACCGTGCAGGATCCGGTAAACCTCACTCCGCTCGCCCAGGAAGTGCGCCTGGAGCTTTTGCGCATTGTTAAAAGCAATCCCGCCTATCAGATCATCTACCTCGGCACCAATGACGGCGGCTTTGTCCAGGCGCCGGACGACGAGCCCTTGAGCGCCGGTTACAACCCGGCCAAGCGCCCCTGGTATGCCGAAGCCCTGGAAGCCGAAGGCGATATTGACGTCACCGCGCCGTATGCCTCAGACTCGGGGGGCCTGGTGACCACCGTGACCTGCAAGGTTTACGACCTGCACAACAAGCTGGCCGGAGTCATCGGTATCGACTTCAGCCTGGACGGGCTGACCAACTACCTCAATGCCCTTAAAATCGGCGATACCGGACGGGTCATCGTTCTTGATGAAACCGGCATGATTCTGGTGGACCAGGGCAATAAGGCGGACCTGTATAAAAATGCCGACGAGGCCGAGGACCCCATCTACAAGGAAATTCAGAGCCTGGACCAGGGAGATGCCCAACTGGACACCGATAAGGGAGTCAAGTTCGTATCCGTTTACACCTCTCCGGCACTGGGCTGGAGGCTGGCTGTGGCCATCGACAGCGAGGAAGTGCACGCCAGGGCTATGGATCTGACCAAGCAAATCATTCTCATCGGCATGCTGATCGCCGTTTTGCTCATGCTCGTGGTCATTATGCTCATCAACCGCTCCATCGCCAAACCGGTAAGCGCCCTGGTTCATGCCTCGGAAGACATCGCCACCGGCAATTTCGACGCCCTGCCCGAAGCGCGCATGTTTACGGGCGAGTTGCGCCAGCTCTACGATGCCCTGGGCAAAATGGTCAGCAACCTTAAGAATATGATTCTCGAATCCAAAGAGCAGGCCGCGGAAGCAAGGCATCAGACTGAAGCGGCCCGCAAAGCCACTGAGGAAGCGGACCGCGCCAAACACCAGGCTGAAGCCGCCAGGCGGGAAGGCATGCTTCAAGCCGCCGCCAGCCTGGAAGGCATTGTCGGGCAGGTGCTCGCCTTGACCGAAGGTCTCAACCAGCGTGTGGACCTGGCCAGCAAGGGCGCCGACCATCAGCGGGTTTTAACTTCCCAAGCCGCGGAAGCTGTGGGTGAAATGGGTCTGACCATCCATGAAGTGGAGCGCAACTCGGGCCAGGCCGGGGAGACCGCTGAAGAGACCCGCAATAACGCTCTTAAAGGCCGCGCGGTGGTCAGCAATCTGGCCGGAGCCATCACCGACGTGGACGCCAAGGCCCAAAGTCTGAAGGAAAGCCTGAACAAGCTGGGCGACCGGGCCGACTCCATCGGCCAGATCATGACCGTGATTTCCGACATCGCGGACCAGACCAACCTTTTGGCCCTAAACGCGGCCATTGAAGCCGCCAGAGCCGGCGAAGCCGGGCGCGGCTTTGCCGTGGTGGCCGACGAAGTGCGCAAATTGGCCGAAAAAACCATGCAGGCCACCAAGGAGGTCAGCAACGCGGTTAAGGCCATTCAGGACAGCACCCAGCAGAATATTAACGAAATGGAAGCCGCTTCCCAAGCCGTGGGCAAGAGCACGGAACTGGCGCATCAGGCCGACGACGCCCTGGAGTTCATTGTGCGCACGGCGGAATCCAACGCCGCCCTGGTCAATGAAATCAGCGCCGTGGTCAGCCGCCAGCTGGCGGCCGGCGAGGCCATTAAAAGCGGCACGGACCAGGTCAACAACATCGCCATGGATACCGCCGACTCCATGGCCGACGCGGCCAAAGAAATGGCCGAGCTGAGCAAGGTGGCCGATGCCCTGCGCCGGGTGGTGGACAACCTGAAAAATTCGTAGCCGCTGAAATGAAAAACCGGCCCCCCAAACCTGCAAGAGGATGGGGGGGCCGGTTTTCACGATTCATCAGGGCTCCAGTCTGGCCTGGCATGCCCGGAAGCAACAAGGCTTGAGCTGACTGCCCGGGCTTTACCGCTAACTCTGAGAAGCAACGCGCGGTTTTTGAAAAGACGCGCTTCAGGCGCTAAACGGTCTGCTCCAGGACCATGCCCGGCACAAGGCCGTCCGGCGCGGTTTGCGCGGCGTAAGCGCTCAACTGGTCGGCCATTTGCGCGGAAACATCGCCGGAGAGCATGCCGGGAGAGGCTTTCTCCATTTCCTTGCGCAGCTTTTCTTCCAAATCTTTGGCTAATTGCTTGAGCACATCCATGATGCTGGGCATTTCGCCGCCGGTGTCGATGCTTTTATTCATCCATCCGGCCAGCATCTGGCCGCCCGCGGCGGCTTTGCCCGCAGCCGCGTCCGCTGCATCTGTGGACACGTAAAATTCCTCGCTGTGCCCGTTGTCGAAAAAAGCGTTGAGCTCCTTGTTGATGCCGTTATTCATAAAGGCGATGAGCTCATCGCCGGCCTCAGGTCCGAACTGCTTGTCGATGAACTTGAGCGCGTCCAAAAGGCCGTTGCCCAAATTTTCCTCAGTAATCTCGTCTTCGCCGATTTTTTTGTAGACCAGGGCCTGGGCCACGCCGCCGGCTTGCACTCCGAATTTTTCGACGATTTTATCCATCATCCCGGCCAAAGCCTTTTCCAAGGCCTTTAAATCGCCACGGGTGACGCCGTATACGGAATTCTCTTTTTCTGCGGCTACTTCCGCATTGCCGACAGCGCTTTCCGGCATGGCCGTGCCGCCGATGCGCCGGGCAATGTCCGCGGCAAAAGTGTCCGCAGTATTATGCAGGGCTGCGCCTCCCTGCGCCCCAAAGGCGCTTTGCGTCTTGCGCGTGGGCGCAAAACTCCAGCCGTTGCTTTGGGAAGATAAATCAAAAGAAATTGCATCCATAACTTATTCCTCTGCATTCTTCTTTTCGGAACAATTTCTGAATACATTAGGCCTGACCCCAGTTTTTTCAAAAATTTTTTAGGCTTTGAAACATTGCACTCTTTGCCGCTAACGCGTATGGTGCCTTTTTGCATTAAAGGGACTTTTCCCGCCAACAGAACAAGCTGGAGTTCCAGCAGGAGCAATGAGGCAATGACTCACCCTATTTTCAAGTGCCGCGACTTGGCCGATGTAAAGAAGGCGGTTGCCGAGTACAACGTCGAGTTCATTCAAATTTGGTTTGTGGACATTTTGGGCAACCTGAAATGCTTGCAAATCACCTATCAAGAGCTTGAAAATGCCTTTGAGGAGGGCGTCGGCTTTGACGGTTCGTCCATCTTGGGCTTCACCCGCATTGAAGAAAGCGACATGATCGCTTTCCCCGACCCGACCACGTTCCAAATTTTATGGTGGCAAGGCCGCGAGCGCCCTGTGGCCCGCGTGTTCTGCGATATCCGCAAACCTACCGGCGAGCCCTATGAGGGCGACCCGCGCTACGTGCTGCGCCGCTTGCTGAAAAAAGCCTCTGATCAGGGCTATACCTTCAATGTAGGGCCGGAACTGGAATTTTTCCTGTTCGAAAGCTCCCATTCGCCCAAAACCCTGGACGACGGCGGCTTCTTTGATGCCCCGCCTCTGGACCAGGGCGTGCAGGTACGCTACGAAATCATCGACACCCTTCAGGAAATGGGCATTCAGGTGGAATTCAGCCACCATGAAAACTCCCCCTCGCAGCACGAAATAGACCTGCGCTACGGCGAGGCCATGTATATGGCCGATGTGGCCATGACCTACAAAGTGGTAGCCAAGGAAATCGCCCAGCGCAACAATTGCTTTGCTTCGTTCATGCCCAAACCCCTGTTCGGGGTCAACGGCAGCGGCATGCATGTGCACCAGTCCCTGTTCAAAGACGGTCGCAACGCCTTTTACGACAAGGACGACAAGTATCACCTCTCCCACCTGGCCAAATGCTACATGGCCGGCTTACTCAAGCACGCCAAGGAATACTGCTGCATCACCAACCAGTGGGTCAACTCCTACAAGCGCCTGGTGCCCGGCTATGAAGCCCCGGTATATATCGCCTGGGCCCAACGCAACCGCTCCGCCTTTGTGCGCGTGCCCATGTACAAGCTGGGCAAGGAAAACGCCACGCGCATGGAGCTGCGCTGTCCGGACCCGGCCGCCAACCCTTATCTCGCTTTTGCGGTCATGCTGGCCGCAGGCCTTAAGGGCGTTGAAGAAAATTACGTTCTGCCCGAAGCCATTGAAGCCAACATCTACGCCATGGAAGACGACGACCTGGACAAGTTCGGCATTGACTGCCTGCCGGGCTCTCTGCACGAGGCGGCCATGGAACTGAAAAAAAGCGTGTTTATGCGTGAAGTGCTCGGCCCCCACCTGCACGACAACCTGGTGGGCAACAAGCTCATTGAGTGGGATCAGTACCGTACCCATGTATCTGAATTCGAGCTGGACAAGTATCTGCCCATTCTTTAACCCGCCGCCTGAATGCAGGGCCGACCGCTCTGTACAAGATTCTTCCGGGGCGGACGCGAAACTCGCGTCCGCCCCGTTTTTTTTCGGGCAAACTTAAAATAATCCCGGTAAATATCTTGACTTGAGACGCCTTTGCTTCTTAACAGTTAGTGAAGAGGATAGCTTTTCATTACCTGCCCCCGGCGAATACCGCAATTGAGATCCGCAAAAACGCCCGCACAAGGCGCGTCGCCGAAAATATGCGCTGAACGCAAGCGGCCGAAGGCACATAAATTATGTTCAACAGCCCTGATGACCACGAAGACTATCGGGAATTCGAACGCTGGGTAAAAACCGACGCCGGCGAATTTGCCGTGGAGCAAAAGCGGGCTCTGGTGGAGCAGCTTATCGCGGGCTGGACGCGGCGCGGGCATAATATCCTGGAAGTGGGCTGCGGCGTGGGCTACCTTCTGGAAGCCTTCTGGGAGGCCGGCCTGGACATCTCAGGGCTGGACGCCTCCCAATTGCACCTGGACAAGGCGCGGGAACGCCTGGGCAACCGCGTGGATCTGGTTCTGGGCGAGCCCGAGCATCTGCCCTTTGACGATGAAGAGTTTGATTATGTGGCTGTGCTCAACCCCCTGGGCTTTACCGCCGACCCGGAGCCCATTTTGCGCGAGGCCTTTCAGGTGGCCCGCAAAGGCGTCGTCTTCGGCTTCTTCAACAAATATTCCATGCACCGCCTAAGTTGTTTTTATAACCGCAAAAACTGCTCCTTTCATGCCCTGTACTGGCATTCCTGCGTACGCATGCTTTCCCTGGTCAAGCAAATCAGCGGCGGGCTGCGCGGCAGCATCCGCTCCACCCTGTTTGGTCCGCCCGGCTCTTGGAGCAGCGAAAAAAAGCTGTGGCGAAAAGTCAACGGCGCCATTTTGCCCACGCCTTTCGGCGCCTATGTGGCCCTGCGTGTGGACTTGACGCGGCGGCCCGGCGTAAGGCCGCTATATTTGACCACGCGGGCGCCCGTGGGCGCGGAATGATCGGAACTTTCCCCAACCCGCTCTCTTATTTCAGTTTTTCCCCGCCATATTTTGACAAGTGCACGGCCTTGGTCTAAAGTATTTCGCCTTTTGGAAATATTTATGGCGCACCGGGCGGCCGAGTCCGCCCAAAGGCGCACAAGGAAGGCTTATGGCCGATAAACTTACACGAATTAAAGGCTTCGCGGACTTATTCCCGCCGGACAGCGACGCGTTCACCCTTATGGAAACCGCGGCCCGCGAGGTATTCGGCGCGCACGGCTATGCGGAGCTGCGCCTGCCTGTGCTGGAGCGCACCGAGCTGTTTGCCCGCTCCATCGGCGATGAAACCGATGTGGTCCAAAAAGAAATGTACACGTTCACGGATCGGGGCGACCGCTCGCTGACTTTGCGTCCCGAAGCCACGGCCGGGGTCATGCGCGCTTATATTGAAAGCGCCCGCCACACCCTGGAACCCGTTTCCAAATACTTCACCTCCGGCCCCATGTTCCGCTATGAACGGCCGCAAAAAGGGCGCATGCGCCAATTTCACCAGATCAACTGCGAGTGCCTGGGCGCGGTGGAGCCCCATGCCGATGCTGAAGTCATCATCATGCTCATGCAGTTTTTAACCCGCCTGGGCATCAAAGACCTGTCCGTCAGCCTCAACTCCCTGGGCTGCAAAGAGTGCCGCCCGGCTTATCACCAAGCCCTGCGCGCCTTTTTGCAAACCCTGGATAAAGAACGCCTGTGCGCGGACTGCTTGCGGCGTATGGACACGAATCCCTTGCGCGTGCTGGACTGCAAGGTGCCTGACTGCCAGGCCTTGCTGGCCGGCGCGCCCCAGGTCATTGACTACAACTGCGAGGCCTGCCGCGCGCACATCGCCGTGGTGGAGCGCCTGCTTAAAGCGGCCCGAGTGGACTATGTCATGAACCCCCGCCTGGTGCGCGGCCTGGATTATTACAACCGCACCACCTTTGAGGTGCTCTCCGGCAATATCGGCGCGCAAAGCGCTGTGGCCGGCGGCGGCCGCTACGATGGGCTCATCCGCGACCTGGGCGGGCCGGATATTCCGGGCATAGGCTTTGCCTGCGGCATGGAGCGCCTGGCCATGCTCCTGCCCGAACACGCAAGCCCGCGGCCCGATTTTTACCTGGCCCCGCTCGCGCCCGAAGCTCTGGATGAGGCCCTGGTTTTGGCCGAAAAATTACGCGCCGCCGGGCTCCACGGCCAGGTAGCCTTTGCGGCCAAAAGCCTGAAAAGCCAAATGCGCCAGGCCGGCAAGCTTATGGCCCGCAAATGCGTCATGCTCGGGCAGGATGAACTGGCCGCGCAAACGGCCCTCATTAAAGATATGGACAGCGGGGAGCAAGAAACCGCGCCCCTGGCTGACTTAATAACCGCGCTGCGCCGGATGCTTCCGGCCGGGCAAAAGGACTGACCCATGACCGAACATAGTGTTGACACCCAAAATTTGGATCTGCAAAAGGAACACCAGCAATACATCGAAGGCCTGGGCGACTGGGCGCGCACCCATTCCTGCGGCGCGCTGGACGCAAGCAACCTTAAGGATGAAGTCTGCCTCATGGGTTGGGTGCAGTTCCGGCGCGACCACGGCGGTCTGATTTTTGTTGACCTGCGCGACCGTGAAGGCCTTACCCAGATCGTATTTTCCCCTGAAATTGCCGCCAAGGCCCATGAACGCGCCCACATTTTGCGCACCGAATATGTGCTGGCCATTCGCGGCTACGTGCGCGAACGGCCTGAAGGCATGCTCAACCCCAAAATGAAAACCGGGGCCATTGAAGTGGTGGTGCGCGAGTGGAAGCTGCTGAACACCTCCAAAACCCCGCCCTTTGCCGTGGAAGACCGCATTGAAGCCGCGGAAAACTTGCGCCTGGAATACCGCTACCTGGACCTGCGCCGGCCGCAGATGACCGCCAACATCATTACCCGCCACAAAGCGGCCCAGGCCGCCCGCAACTATCTGGACGAACTTGGCTTTTTGGAAATCGAAACCCCGTTTTTAACCCGCTCCACTCCTGAAGGCGCCCGCGACTTTCTGGTGCCCAGTCGCTTAAGCCACGGCGATTTTTACGCCCTGCCCCAGTCGCCGCAATTGTTCAAGCAACTGCTCATGGTCTCGGGCTTTGAGCGCTATTACCAAATCGCCCGCTGCTTCCGCGACGAAGACCTGCGCGCCGACCGCCAGCCGGAATTCACCCAGATCGATATTGAAATGTCCTTTGTGGATGAAAACGCGGTCATGGCCATGGCCGAAGGCCTCATGGCCCGCGTGTTTGAAAAGGCCCTGGGGCGTGAAGTCAATCCGCCCTTCGCGCGCATGACCTATGACCAAGCCATGCTCGAATACGGCGTGGACCGGCCCGACACCCGCTTTGAGCTGAAGCTCAAGGACGTAACCGATATCGTGCGCGGTTCGGAATTCAAGCTGTTCTCCTCCGTGCCCCTGGTCAAAGCCATGCGTGTGCCCGGCGGCGAAAAACTCAGCCGCAAAGAAATCGATGAGTTCACCGAATTTGTAAAAATTTACGGCGCGGGGGGCCTCGCCTGGATTAAAATCCGGCCTGACGAGTGGCAGTCGCCCATTGCCAAATTTCTGTCCGATAAAGAACGGGAGGGCCTTAAAGCCGCTCTGGGTCTGGAAGTGGGCGACATCGTCTTTTTCCAGGCCGGGCCGCCGGACATAGTCAACCCGGCCCTGGGCAACCTGCGCCTGCGCGTGGCCGAAGAACTGGGTCTGATCCCCGAAGATCAATTCAACTTCGTCTGGATCACCGACTTCCCGCTGTTTGAGTACGATCCGGAAGAAAAACGCTACGCCGCCTGCCATCACCCCTTTACCGCACCCAAACCCGGCGACGAAGACAAAATGCTGAACGACCCGGCTGCGGCCAAAGCCAGGGCCTACGACCTGGTGCTCAACGGCAGCGAAATCGGCGGCGGCAGCATCCGTATCCACTCCACAGCCGCCCAGAGCCATATGTTTAAAGCCCTTGGCCTTTCCGACGAAGAAGCCGAAGGTAAATTCGGCTTCCTCCTGCGCGCCCTGGAGTTCGGGGCTCCGCCCCACGGCGGCATTGCCTTTGGCCTGGATCGCCTGGCCATGATTTTAACCGGCGCTACGTCCATCCGCGATGTCATTGCCTTCCCCAAAACCCAGAAAGCCTCGTGTCTGATGACTGAAGCGCCCAATGCCGTATCTGCCGGGCAGCTCAGGGAGTTGGGCCTGCGCCTGCGTGAAAAAGTCCAGGCGGAGTAAATAAGGAGCGGCAATCTG
>CBDTYX010000046.1:0-10450 GCA_965364745.1 uncultured Desulfovibrionaceae bacterium
AATTTCGGTTGCCCCGTCAAAAAGGTATTGGGTCGATGCCGTGGAGGGTTTCATGGTGGCCACGCACTTTGCCTCGGACGGCCCGCTGTCCGATTCCGCCAAGCATTTCGCGGCTAAGTACAAGGAAATGTTCAAGGAAGAGCCCGGCGCTTTTGAATGCCTCGGCTACGACGGCGTGCGCACCCTGGCCGAAGCCATTGCCAGCATCGGCAAGGACAAGTGGGATTCTATGGATTTGGCCGCCAAGCGTACCGCTATCCGCGACGCCATTCAGTCCCACAAGTTTGTGACCACGGCTCTGCCCAAGTACTACCCTGATCCCGCCACGGCGGCCTTCCCGCGCACCGGCGTTAAGGCTGTTGTGTTTAAGGTCTTTAAGGACGGCGATCGCAAGTATATGGACAGCATTACGCCCGAAGAAATGCAATAAACAGGCTTATTGGTTTGCCGGGGGGACAGGCCTCCCCGGCAAACTTTATGTTTAGAGCACTTCACATTTGAAATAATATATTTGACAAATGCTCTGGTGGTATGCCGCGAAGCGGAATACCGCCCGCGACAAGGGAGCAGGCGAAACTTGCTTTCGCCGTTGAACGCCTTTGTTAAGCGCTGAATGCTATACAGGGCAGGGGCCTGAGGCAAAAATGCTTCGTCAGAATATTCGAAGAAAAGCCCGGGCGGGAGTGCAAGCGGAAGATTTGTCCGCCGCAGCGGCGTGGGTGAAAAGCTTATTTTTGCCCACGCCCTTGTGTACCGCAACATTAATATGGCTGGAGGCAACGTGCTTCAGGTTGACAAACTCACTAAAAAATTCGGCGGATTGACCGCAGTGGCCGATTTCAGCTTTACCCTGAACAAGGGGGAGCTTTTGGGGCTCATCGGGCCCAACGGCGCGGGCAAAACCACGGTTTTTAACCTTTTAAGCGGGGTGTTCAAGCCCACTTCGGGCACAGTGCATCTGGAAGGGGAAAACATCACCGCGCTGCCGCCGCACAAACTCACCGCGCACGGTATTGTGCGCACGTTTCAGAATGTGCGCCTCATGCGCGGGGTAAGCCTTTTGGACAACATGCGTCCGGCTTTTCATTTGAGCAAAATTTCCGGGTTCGCAGATGCTTTGTTGCAAAACGCCCGGTTCAAAAACGGCGAAGAAAGCATCCGGACGCGCATAGAGGAAGTGCTGGATACTTTAGGCATTCGCGCTTTTGAAAATGTAAATGTGGAAGACATGCCGTATGGGGTGCAGAAGCGGGCGGAACTGGCCCGCGCCATGCTCTTTAACCCTAAGGTGCTGTTTCTGGACGAACCGGCGGCCGGACTCAACCCGCAGGAAACCGACGAAATTATGGGCATTGTGCGGCGCATCCATGAAACATCCAATACTTCCATTATTGTGGTTGAACACAATATGAAATTTGTCATGGGCCTGTCGCAGCGGGTCATTGTCATGGACCAGGGCTATACTATCGCCGAGGGCACGCCGGAAGAAGTGCAGGCCCACCCCAATGTGATCAAGGCTTATCTCGGCGAGCGCGCCTGGAAGAAGCAAACCCAGTATATGGAAAAGGAGAGCCGGGGTGCTGACGCTTAAAGATATTCACGCCGGTTACGGCAAGGCGGCGGCCCTGCACGGCATATCCTTGGACGTGCAGGACAGGGAAGTGGTGGCCCTGGTGGGGCCCAACGGCGCAGGCAAGACCACGACCCTGCGCTGTATTACCGGCGAAGTGGCCGCCACGCAAGGCAGCGTGATTTATGATGGCAAGAATGTTGCGGGTATGACCGTGCATGAGATTGTGGGCTTGGGTATTTCCTGCTCGCCGGAAGGCCGCAATGTCTTCGGCAACCTCACCGTATTTGAAAATTTGCGCATGGGCGGCTTTTTGATCAAGGACCGCGCCCTGATGAATGAACGCATCGGCTGGGTGTTCAGCCTGTTTCCGCGCCTGGCCGAACGGCGGGGGCAGCTCGCCGAATCTCTCTCCGGCGGCGAGCAGCAGATGCTGGCCATCGGCCGGGCGGTGATGAGCGGCCCCAGGCTCCTTTTGCTGGACGAGCCTTCTTTGGGCGTGGCCCCGGTTATTGTGGACGCCATTTATGAAAAGATTGTAGAAATCAGCAAGGCCGGCGCCGCGGTACTGGTGGTGGAGCAAAACGTGGGCCTGGCGCTGGAAATCGCCGCTCGCGCCTATGTTATGGAAAGCGGTGAAATTCACCACTCCGGCAAAAGCGCCGATCTGCTCCATGATTCGTATATTCTGGATACCTATTTGGGGGTGAAGTAGCTTATGGAAGACATGTATTTAATCCAGCAGGCCATCAATGCCTTGTCCTACGGCAGTATCCTGGCCCTGCTCGCCATTGGCTACACCATGATTTACGGCATCCTGGGCCTTATTAACTTCGCCCACGGCGAAATTTTCATGATCGGCGCGTTCTGCGCCTACCTGCTGGTGACTTTTGTGGAAAGCCCCTTTATCGTGGGCGTCCTGGGCGCCATCGGCGGTTCGGTGCTTATCGGTCTTTTTCTGGAGCGGATGGTGTACCGGCCGTGCCTGCGCCGCAACAAGGAAGTGCTCACCGTGTTCATCGCGTCTTTCGGCGCTTCCTTAGGCTTTCGCAACCTCATGACCATGATTTTCGGGGACGCGCGGCGCGCCTTTCCCATTCCGGAAATTCTCGACCAGATCATCGTCACGGACAGCGGCCTATTCATCAACGTCAAGGACATCGCCATTTTCGGTCTCACTGTGGTGTTGCTCATTGCGGTGAGTCTGTTCATCAAGTTCAGCCGTCCCGGCATCGCCATGCGGGCCGTGGCCTATAACGCCAACGCCGCGCGTCTTGTGGGCATCAACAGCCGCATCATCGTGACCATGGCCTTTGTGCTGGGTTCGGCCCTCGCCGCTGTGGCCGCCACGTGTTACGGCGTGAGCTTCGGCATACTTACTCCCAGCATGGGGTATCTGATGGGCCTCAACGGCTTTATCGCCGCGGTTCTGGGAGGCATCGGCAACGTTCCCGGCGCGGCCGTGGCCGGGTACATCATCGGCATCGGCGAAATCATGTTCGTAGCACTCCTTCCCCCCAGTTGGTCGGCCATCCGGCCCACCTTTGTGTGGGGGCTTCTGTTCGTCATTTTGTTCCTTAAGCCGTCGGGCCTGTTCCGCGCCAATATCCGCATTGAGTAGGGGGCCCAAATATGCGTACCAAACTTAAATATATTATCGGACTTGCGGCGTATGTGGCGCTCTTGTGGGCGGCCGAGACCTACTTGCGCGATTTTTATCTGCGCCTGCTCATCCAGTTCGGGCTCACGGCCATTGTGGCCACCGGGGTCAACCTGACCAACGGCTATACCAATATCTTTTCTCTGGGCTTTGGCGGCACCATGCTGGTGGCTGGCTATACCGCCGCGCTTTTGACTCTGCCCATCGCTTACAAAACGCAGTTCCTTGATTTGCCCGTGTGGCTGGAAGAACTTAACGCGCCGTTCATCATCGCCATGCTGGCCGGCGGCATTTTAGGCATGTTGGCCAGCATCGTGCTTTTGTTGCCCGCCTTCCGTTTGCGCGGCCAGTATTTTATTCTGGCCTCCATCGGCATCAACATCGTCATGGAGAATATCGCCGAAAACATGAAATGGCTCACCCACGGAAACTTAGGCATGCGGACCATCCCGCAGTACACCAACATCTGGTGGGTATTCGGCATCCTGGCCGTTGCCGTGTATTGCCTGCACCAACTCATGAAGTCCCGCCACGGCCGGGCCCTGCAGGTCATTTCCAAAGACCAGGAGCTGGCCGGGGTCATGGGCATCAACGTGGTGCGCTACAAGGTGCTCTCTTTTGCTGTGGGCAGCTTTATTTCCAGCGTCGGCGCGGTTTTGTGGTGCCATCAGATTTTGATCATCAACCCCAAGGCCTTCACGCTGCTCTATGTCTTTCAACTGGTGGCCATGATCGCCATCGGCGGCACGGGCACGTTGTCCGGCCCCATCATCGGCGCGGCCATCTTCATGATCGGCACGGAACTGCTCACCCCCTTGCAGGAAGGCTTTTCCCTGTTCGGTTTTTCCGTGCCTCCGGCCTTTGGGGCCATCAACGTGTTCATTGCCGTGCTGCTCATTCTGGTCATGATTTTTCGGCCCAAGGGCGTGCTCAACGGCCGGGAAATCTGGCAAATACGACTGCGATGTCCGTTTTGTAAAAAAGAAGCCGCGGATGCGGATCAATAAGGGAGAACAATTATGGCACAACCCATCCATATCAGCGCGGCCGCTAAAGTGCTGGCCATGTCCAAAGATAATCCCCCTGCGGCCCGTGTACCCCAGAACGTGCCGGTTTCATTTGAAACCATGGATTGTTTCAGCAATTCCCTGCGTTCCGAACAGGATCTTTTCTCTTCTGTGGGTTGGGAGTGCATCAATCCGGCTACCGGCCCGGTCTTCATTGAGGGGGCTGAACCCGGCGACATGCTGCGCGTAGATATTTTAGACATCCAGGTGGCCGAGCAGGGCGTGGTGGCCGCGGCCCCGGGTTTCGGCGAAATGCCGGACAGCGTGGCCGAAACCACCCGTGTGGTGCCGGTTAAAAACAGCATAGCTTATTTTGACTGGAAGACCGCGAACGGAGCTGTGCGCCGCGAACTGCCGATCAAGCCCATGATTGGGGTCATTGGCGTGGCCCCGGCCGGAGAGGCCGTGCCCACAGGCTGTCCGGACAGCCACGGCGGCAATATGGACTGCAAGCGCATTGTCAAAGGCGCCGGGCTATACCTGCCCGTTAATGTGCCCGGCGCCTTGTTCGCCGCCGGGGATCTGCACGCGCTCATGGCCGACGGCGAAGTGGTGGTTTGCGGGGTGGAAATTGCCGGGCTAGTCACCGTGTCTTTTAAAGTGATCAAAGGCAAGCGCTGGCCCCTGCCAGTTCTGGTGGAGGGGGAGCACTTCATGACCCTCGCTTCCGACAAGCTTTTGGACAAAGCCGCCACCCGGGCTACGCGCAATATGCACGACTTTTTGGTGCAGGAACTGGGCATGGATCAGACTGACGCGGCCATGCTGCTTTCCGTGGAAGGCGATTTACGCATCTGCCAAGTGGTGGACCCCCAGAAAACCGCGCGCATGGAGTTGCCTCTGGCCATCCTGCGCGCCTGCGGTTACGAACTGCCTTAAGTTTCCTCAAGCGCGCCGGGAGAGGGGAGCCCCAAGGCCCGCTCGTCCTGAACGAAACACAGTGAAGTGGAGACGAGCTATAATAAAGACTCCCCCTTGAGGTTCCCTCTCCCGGACCCTCTCCCCTTCCTGGACCCGAATCGCCGGGACAACAGGGTGAGACATTTAGTTGTATGGCAGCAACTGAACGTGGCCGGGCGATCCTCCTTTTCTTCGCATGGCAAGCAAAGCCGAACAGGGGTCAAATCATGCCCGAAACTATCCGTATAAATTCCGTAACGCGCGTTGTGGTCATGTCCCAAGATAATCCGCCCGCAGCTTATGTGCCGCAGGGCGTGCCCGTGGTGTTTGAAACCTTGGACGCCTTCGGCAATGCTTTGCGCAGTGAGGACGATCTTTTTTCCTCAGCCGGTCCGGATTGCGTCAATCCGGCCACGGGACCGGTCTTCATTGAGGACGCGGAACCCGGCGACATGCTGCGTGTGGATATTCTGGATATCCAGTTGGCGGAGCGCGGCCTCATCGCCACCATGCCCGGTCTGGGCGAAATGGGCGACCGGGTGGTTGAGCGCACCCGTTTTGTGCCTATTGAAAAAGGTAAAGCTTGCTTTGAGTGGCAGACCGCCTCCGGCGTGTTGCGGCGCGAGCTGCCCATTCGGCCCATGATCGGGGTCATCGGCGTGGCCCCGGCCGGGGAGGCTGAGCTTACGGATTTTCCGGGCCGGCACGGCGGCAATATGGACTGCGCGCGGGTGGCTGCGGGTGCTGCTCTTTATCTGCCTGTAGCCGCGCCGGGAGCTTTGTTTGCCGCGGGCGACGTGCACGCGCTCATGGGCGATGGTGAAGTGGCCATCTGCGGAGTGGAAATGGCCGGCGAGGTCACGGTGTCCTTCACGGTCATCAAGGCGAAAAAATGGCCCTTGCCCCTGCTGGTGGAAGGCGAGCACCTCATGACCCTGGCTTCGGAGGACAGCTTGGATGCCGCCGCTACCGCGGCCACGCGCAACATGCATGAGTTTTTGGCGCAAGAGCTGGGCATGGACCAGACCGCTGCGGCCATGTTGCTATCTGTGGAGGGCGACTTGCGCACCTGTCAGGTGGTGAACCCACGCAAAACAGCGCGTATGGAATTGCCCTTAGCTGTTTTACGTGAGTGCGGCTATGAGTTGCCTTAGATTTTCGAAAAAACTGGGATTAGGCCGCTAAAATTTTTGGCCTTTTGGGGTCCGATATTCCGCGATTTTATCACTTAAAAATTTGCGCACGGTTGAAAGCTCGTCAGGCGGCACGGCTCGTTTGGGCAGTAGAGTGATTTGCCTGGCTGAGCGATAAAAAATAAACATGGCGCCGGTTTCATAGACGTATTCAAACTCGTCCCAGTCCTCGAAATAGGTTTTTTTGCGATCATCACGGGTCTGTTCGACGCCTTCTTCCGTCAAGGTCATGACCCGTTCCGCGCGCAGTTCCTCGGGGTGGTTGTGTCTGAAGCGATACACAGCGAATTCAGCCGTGCCCACCAACACGGGGATCAGCGCGCTGACCAGCATCAGGCAGCCGTGGGTGACTTTTTCCAGGGGGCTGATCACGGCGAAGTATTCCAACAAAATGAGGGCAAAGGAAATGGCCCAGGCGATGAACAGAAATTTGGTCTGCCTGGGCTGCCGGCTGAACGTGTTGAAGTACATCATCCGGCGGTAGTCGGCGACGGTCATTTTAAAAGCGAAGGAAAGGTCGTCCGGATTACTTTTGGCCATATCGGGTTTTCACAAACTCCTGCATAATGCGGATGTGCTCGTCAGCCAGGGGCGCGCAAGAGCAGTCCATAGCCCGGATCTTGTAATACAATTCCGCCATCATTTCCAGCACAACAGCCACCTTGAAGCAATTATCCATGCTGTCGGCCGCGCATACGGCTCCATGATTGCGCAAAAGGCAGGCATTGGCTTTACCGGCCAGCACCGCGGTACAACTTTCGGCCAACTCCACGGTGCCGGGCAGGCAATAGTCGGCGCAGCGCACAGTATCGCCCAGGGTTTGGGCCGCTTCATCGTGAAACAGGGGGATGTCTTCGCCGATGCAGGCAAAGATATTGGAGTGAATGGCGTGGGTGTGGATAACAGCATTGACGTCAGGCCGGATGTTGTACACGGCGAGGTGCAGCGGGGTTTCGATGGACGGCTTGCGGTCGCCTTGCACAATTTTGCCGTTCAGGTCGGTGACCACAACGTCGTCTTCGGTAATAACGCCGTAATCCATGCCGCTGGGGGTGATGTACACGAGATCGTCGGCCCGGCAGCTGATATTGCCCCAGGTTTCCACTGTAAGCTTGGCGTCACGCAGACGCAAACCGGCATCAACTATAATTCTTTTCCAGTTCATGGGCGTATGCTTTTTGTTCAGTTTAAAAGGGAATGGCCGGGCCATGCAATTTAATTTCAAGCCGGGCCGGTTCGGGCTTGGGAGGGGAGAAGGCCAAGCGGAGGGGAGCCTTAAGGGGCAATCCCCTGTTCCCCTCCGCCTGCGCTTTGTCCCCAAATTATCCGTTACTCTCCGAATTTGGAATCGATGAGGGCGATGAGGCTGTCCACGGCCGCTTGTTCGTCTTCGCCTTCAGCTCTGATTTCCACATTTTCGCCCTGTGAGAGGCCTAAGGTAAGCAGGTGGACGATGCTTTTGGCATTGGCTTCTTCCAGGTCTTCACCCTGCAGGCGGCGGATGGTGATGTCCGATTTGAATTTATTGGCTGCGGCGATGAAGTCCGAGGCGGGCCGGGCATGCAGGCCGGTAACGTTGGCGATGGTGGTTTGTTTGCTGTACATAAGCTCAATCCATATGGAAGCGGGTTGGGTTGTTGGTATTGTGTTTTATGGCGGCGTTTATAAATATTCCGCCAGTTCGCCGCGTAAATACTGCTCCACTTCAGCGGTAGTGCTTAAGGAGCAGGCTTTTTCCGCAAGTTCCCTGGCCTTGGAGCGGCTTAAGGCGCGAATGATTTTTTTGCTCTGGGCCACGGCTGAAAGCCCCATGCTCAACTGATCAATGCCGAAGCCGATGAGCAAGGGCATGGCCAGGGGGTCGCCCCCCATTTCTCCGCATACGGACAGCGGCTTGCCGGCGGCTGTAAAAGCCGAAGCTACATCACGAATAAGCCGGAGCACGCCGGGGTGGTACATCTGAAAGTATTCACAGATAGCCTGGTTGGTGCGGTCCACGGCCAGAGCATACTGGCAGAGGTCGTTGGTGCCGATGCTGGCAAAATCGACTTCTTTGGCCGCGGCATCGGCTATGAGTGCAATGGAGGGGATTTCGATCATGATCCCCACTTTGCAATTCTTGCTGTAATCTTTGCCTTCGGTCTTAAGTTCAGCCGCGGCCTCGCTCAGCATATCTTTGGCCCGGCGCAGGTCGTCCAGACTGGCCACCATGGGAAACATGATCCAGAGGTTGCCGTGGACGCCGGCCCGCAAGGCCGCGCGCAACTGGGTGCGAAATACGTCCGGCAGATCAAAGCACAAGCGCAAAGCCCGTTTGCCCAAAAAGGGATTTTCTTCCTGGGGCAGATCCAGGCTGGGGCACTGCTTATCGCCGCCGATGTCCAAGGTGCGCAGGATGACGGGCTTCTCGCCGAATTCCAGAAGCACTTTGCGGTAAATATTATATTGCTCATCTTCGCCGGGCAGGTCCTGGCCGTTCATGTATACAAATTCGGTGCGGAACAGACCCACGCCGTCACTGTACCTGGCGCCGGCCAATTCCGCTTGGTCCACGCCGGCGATATTCAGCTTCACCTCAATGCGGTCGCCGTCGGTGAGCACGGGGTCTTTATCGATGTACAGGGCGGTTTCTTCGGCCTTGCGCCGCCAGTTTTCCGCCCGCGCTTGCGCAGCGGCTATTTCCTCCGGGGTTGGCGAGGTCATGAGCTCTCCGTCCACAGCGTCCACAATTACGGTTTCGCCGTTCTGCAGCATGCCCAGAAGGCCTTTCACGCCCAGAAGCGCGGGAATGGCGTAGCTGCGGGCAATTATGGCCGTGTGTGAGGTGGCGCCGCCCACTTCAGTGACTATGCCCAAGACGTTTTTTCGATCCAGGGAGGCCGTGTCGGAAGGGAAGAGGTCCTCGGCGGCCACAATGACCGGCCTGCCCAGATCTGCGAGATTTACCTCGGGCAGGCCCTGCAGGTTGCGCAACAGGCGGTTGCGCACGTCCTGCATGTCCGCCGCCCGTTCGCGCACAAGCTCGTCTTTGACTTTAAGCAGCATATCGATATAGCGGCCGTAAACTTTATATACGGCCCAGTCCGCGCTGGCGCGCTCTTTACGCACGGCTTTCTGGATATCGCCGTGCACGGCCACATCGTTAAGGATATCCAGGTGGGCCTGGAAAATTTTGGCTTTGTCCGGTGAGTGCTCGGCCAGGGAGGAGGTCAGCTTTTCCAGTTCCACACCGGCGGCGGTTTTGCCTTTTTCGTAGCGGGCAAGTTCTTTGTCCGCGTCTTCTTCACGAATGACCGATTCGGCTACATCAGGGCAAAACGGGCGATAGAGGAAAATTTCTCCCACCGCAATGCCTTTGGAAACCGGATTACCCTGATATTTCATGTCAACCTCCCGTGATCCGGGATATGGAATAAAACATATAATATATCGCGCCGCAGTTTTTGTCAGCCGCCCCCGGCAAGTATTCAATCAGGACCAGGGAGGGGGTGATGAAGGCCAGAAGGGCCTAGCTCCTTCTGGCCTTCATCCAAGGCGCGTTCAATCTTATCAGCCTGCGGCCGAAGCTGAAGCGGTTTCTCCGCCGCCGGGGTATTCAGCCTGCTTCTCCACCCAGTCGTGGATGCGGTCGCGGTTTTTGCGCACCAAAATGTAGCAGACAATGTAAACGATGACGGCGATGCCGATGGTTACGGGGTTGCCATTGACAAAGGCCAGGAAGAGTATGGCGCCGGCCGGGTTGCACAGGATGGCGAAGCTGGTGATCAGCATGGCGCCGGCCGCGATTTCAATGCCCACGCTTTTGGCCACTTCGGTGAAGATGCCGCCGGTGGCCGTGCCGCCGTAGAGGCCGAGGCTCAGCCAGATGGCCCCGGAAATCACAGTTTTGAAGATATTGCCGTTGGAAGCTGCCACAATGGGCTGGATAACGTAAGGCACGGCCACAAGGTCGATCATGGGCAGAACCTGGTTGCCGGGCAGCACAAAGGAGATGACCAGGATAATGGGCATAAGCACGATGCCGGAGATGAGGGTGGCGGGCTCGCCGTAGCCCGTGGCG
>CBDTYX010000047.1:0-10446 GCA_965364745.1 uncultured Desulfovibrionaceae bacterium
GCCCGCCCGCCAGCCCGCCGCCAAGCAAGAAGATGACCTGGGTCCGGCCTTCCCCTCGGAAGCCGGCGGCATGGACGATGTGCCCTTTTAATACGCCCTGAAGGGAGTTTTCTCCATGCGCGTTCCTCAGCTTAAGCTCAATAACGGCGACAACTCAAACTTTACTGATGTCCCTTTGTGGACCTCGCATTTGTGGATCCCCCTAAGCGGACACAAGGTGGTGGTCAAAAAGGGGGCGCGGGTGGCCGCCCGGCAAACCCTGGCCGTGCACCACGACCTCCTGACCGGCGATATCCACTCCCCGGCCGCCGGCAGTGTTGAAGATATCTCGCCCAAGGCCGTGGTCATTGCTCAGGATCCGCCAAAACCTGAGGATCACCTCGAAGATCTGCCCGACGGCATTGACTTTGATCAGGTTTCCAACGCCGACCTGCCCAGAACGCTTAAAGAACTGGGCATTGATCTTGCCCCTTTGCTGACGTCTTGCAAGACCATGGTCATCAACGCCATGTCGCCCGAACCGCCCATGTCCTGGACTGATCTTTTACTTAAGGAATATGACGATCTTCTGGAAGACGGCCTTGAGCTTTTGCGCCGCCTGCGCCCGGACGCCGACTTTATTCTGGCCGCGGAAAAAGACAAAAAAAACAAGGCCGGCGTGCGGCTGGCCGACCTGGAAACCGTATATCTGAAGCCGTATTACCCAAACAGCCTGCCGCCGTTGGTCATCAGGGAAGTTTGCAAAGCCCGCGGCATTTCTGAGCCTGAAACCGCCTGCCTCGGCCTGCAGCAGCTTTACTACCTGGGTTTCGTAGCCGTTTACGGCCTGCCGCTCACTGAAACCATCATCAGCGCCCAGTTGCGCAGCCGAGTAATCAATATCGGCACGCCGGCGGGCGATATTTTCACCGACCAGGAAGTGGAAATGGGCGCCGGCGACCTCGTTATTTTGGGCGGTCCTTTTCAGGGCGAAACAGTGGCCTCTTTGCGCCAAGGCGTGGGCAAGCACGTGCCCGGGGTATTTATGATGCGCTACCGCACCTTTGCTCCCTATAGCAAAGAACCGTGCGTCAACTGCGGCGGTTGCGTGCACCTTTGCCCTGTAAATCTGCGGCCCGACGTCATCAGCCGACATGTGGAACGACAGGATTTTGCGGCCGCTGAGGCCGAGGGCGTAGGCAACTGCATTGACTGCGGCCTGTGCGGCTACATTTGCGTGGCGCGGCGGCCCATGATGCAATGGATGAAAACCGCCAAAAAGCAACTGGGGCTTACCCCTGACGTAAAGTTCGCAGCCTGGGATCCGGACTCGCAAACCGTGAGCGGCTCCTACGCCGATAAGACCGGCAAGCGCAGGCAGGCTGTCAAACAAGGAGGACCCCGTGGCTAAGCGATTCGCCGCCGGCAAGGCGCCCGTCAACAGCGGAGACCGCCGCGCGGAAGCAAAACGCCAGCTTGAGCGCAAACGCATCGCCGAAGCCAACAAAGGGCCCTTCGCGCCCGGCGTGGCCGATGCGCCCTTTGGGCACTGCGGTCGTCTTTACCGCCATCAAATGCGCGATTTCATCATCGCCATGCTCCCCATGATTTTTACCTCGGCATTTTTATGGGGACCCCACATTCTGATTCTGCCGGCCGTGGCCGGAGTCACGGCTGTGGCTTGCGAAGCGCTTACAGCCCTTGTTTTGCGCCGACCGGTACTGCGTGTTCTAAACTTGAACAGCCTGGTCATCGGCTTGACTCTGGCCTTGCTCATGCCCGCAAGCACACCCTGGTGGGCGCTCGCGACCGGCGCGGCCGCGGCCGTAGTCCTGGGAAAAACTGTCCTGGTCAGCGAAATGAGACCCATCCTCAACCCGGCCCTGGTGGGCTGGCTGGCCATCGCCCTGCTTTGGCCGACTTTATTGCAGGCGGCCGCTTCGCCTCCCGGCAAGGAATTCGTCGATGTTTTGGGCCTGTTTAAAGAAGGCGCCGCCGCGGCTGTTGCCGATATTGACCTGAGCATCATGTTTACCGGGCAGCAACTGGGCGGACTGGGCGCCGCAGATGTGCGCGACGTCATGCTGGGCGGCATGTTTATTTTGTACCGCCGCAACATCAACTGGCGCATCATGCTCGCCTTCTTTACCGGCGCAATCGTCCTGGCCACGGCCCTGCACCTGATCAACTCAGAAGTTTACGCCGGACCCGGCTTCCACGTTTACGCCGGCAGCTTCTTCTTCGGCGCGCTCTTTCTCATCGGCGACTTCGGCGCGGCGCCCATCCACACGCGTCCGGCCGTGCTTTACGGGCTCACGGCCGGAGCTCTGGTCGTAATTTTGCGCTCCTACGGGCCTTTCCCCGACGCCGTGCCCCCGGCCATTCTCGCGGTAAATGCTCTGGTTTATATTTTAAGGCGCACAAACAGCTTGGCGCGCCTTAAACCACAAACGGCCGCGCAAGCCTGAACAGCGCCTCTTCACTTAAAGTATTGTTCAGCGTATATAAAAATATACTCAGGAGTCGCACATGCGCCTTAAATGCTCGACAGTTTTTTTAAGTTGCGCATTGCTGCTGGTCGGGTGCGGCAATGTGGGCGTCAGCGGTCAGGGCAGCAATCGGGGCGGCGGCGGGGGCGGCAACGTGAGCATCCCCTTTTTTACCAGCCTGAAAACCCCGGCCCCGCCTGAAGTCGATGCCTCGGAAAGCGGCGCTTTATCCCGCGCCAAAACTGTCCGCTTGTCTCCCAGGGGCTGACGCCCCCTGCTTGCAAACAGGAGGATATCCTCATGCGTGTTAAATTTCTGTGGCTGCTGGTCTATTGCGCCTTTCTCGCGGCCTGCACTCCCAGCACCGTGGGCGTGGGCGTGGGCGGCGGACGCTACGGCGCCGGAGGCGGTGTGGGCGTTTCCTTTCCGGTGGACAGCGGGAGCAATTACAGCTCGGACAACAACGGAACCTATGCGCCCCAATCCGCAGGCACAAGTTACGGCGCAGGCTACCCCATGCACAATTGTGAGGAGCCCAAGGGCCTCGCCCCGGATCGCGACGACCCGTATATTCTGCGCCAAAAATATTGGGACGAAGTGGACGCCTACCGCGACTGCATTCAGGCTTACATCGCCACGGCCAAGCGGGACCAGCAGCTTATTCAGAACCGCATTGACCAGGCCAATCGCGAATATCAGCGCTTTATGACCTTCGGGAATTAATTTTCCAAAAGCCTTTGGCGAGGTCAACCATTTTGCCGAAACGCCGCAAGGCTTACCCGCGCGCCGCAACCTGGGCGACGCTGGGGGCCTTTGTTTTCATCCCTCTGCTCCTGGCGCAATATGGAGCGCGCTTGCGCCCTTTACCGCTGCACTTGCTTGTGTTGCTGGCCGCCGGGGCGCTGGCCGTGCTCTTAACCCGCCGTAAGTTCGCCCCGCGCCGGTTGTGGGCCAGGCCGCCGGCCGGCTGGTGGCGCGGACCTCTTTTGCGGAGCGGAATCCTGGCCCTGGCCGCCGCAGCTTATGCCCTTGTCTGCACACCTGATTCAGCCTTCAGGCTGCTTGCCGACCGCCCCCTGTTCTAGCTGCTGATCATGATCCTTTACCCGCTTTTGTCCGTGCTGCCCCAAGAGGTTCTTTTCCGGGTCTGTCTTACGGATATTCTGGAAGCGATCTGCCGCGGCCGTCTTTTTCCGGCGCTCCCCATGCTGGGCAGCGCCCTGCTCTTCGGTTGGGCCCACATCATTTATGCGGGCTATGTGGCGCTGGGCGCCACCTGCCTGGCCGGACTCGCCCTGGCCTGGAACTACCGCCGCAACCGCAAACAGCCCGGCGCCCTGTGGCCCCTGCTTCTGGAGCACGCCCTCTCGGGCAAATTATCTTTACCACCGGCCTCGGCCACTACTTTTACGTGCTGCGCGGCGCGGCGTTCTGACAAGCGCGCCGGTAAGGGGGAACCCCCTCCCGAACCCTGATTGGGGGAGGAGATAACCTGTTTTTTTCTAAAATCCAAAGCCATCGGACCGAATCCAAATCACGCAGTAAAAAAGGTCGGATTAATACTTGTTGGATTGCTTGCCGGGTTATATATTTGCGGCAACACACTATTTTTATTTCCGCGAGGTAAACTATGTCCACCCAAACCCCGAACCCGACCTGCGCCGTATGCCCCATCCGCGATACCCTTAAACGGCGCTGTTCCACTGCTGACGGCCGCAACCCGGCCAACTGCCCCACGGTTTTAAAACCGGAGTTGGCCGCCAAGGCCCTTGAACGCTATTATGAGCCGGAAAATCTGCATCTGGCCCGCGTGGCCGGCTGCGCCGCCGATGACGGGCGCTCTCTTCAGCCTGACGGCAGCTATCGGCCCGACCGGACCCGCATTGAAGAACTGGTGCATTTTTGTAGAGAGCTAGGCTGCAGCAAGCTCGGCCTGCTTTTTTGCATGGGCCTGGCCAGCGAAGCCGCCATTGTGGAAAAAATTTTGCAAACCAACGGCTTCACTGTGATTTCGGCCATCTGCAAAGTGGGAAGTCTGCCCAAAGCCGCTGTGGGGCTTGAGGACATCCGCAACGAACCCGCCTGCAACCCCATCCTCCAAGCTGAATTGGTTAATGAGGCCAAGGTGGACTTCAATATTTTCATGGGTCTGTGCATCGGACACGACACGCTGCTGTTCAAGCACGTGGACGCGCCGGTAACCGTGCTGGCGGTAAAAGACAGAGTTTTGGGGCACAATCCCCTGGCCGCCATATATAATTACGACAGCTATTACACGCATTTGCAAAGACCGCTGCCGGCCAAGAAAAAATAAGCCGCTGCGCTTAAATCGTCAGCACGGATGGGGATTTGGCTTTGGGCTGCCCGGACAACTGCAGGGTAGCCACTTTAAATTGCCGCCGCGCGGGGTCAAAGCTGATTTGCGAAAATTCCAGCGGCGCGCGAATGGTCATATTTTTGCCCCGGCAATGCAACACCGTGCCGGGGTGGATAGTGCCCAGCACTTTCAACATGCAGGGAGCCCCGCGCTTGATTTTTTCCTCGCAGCGGCCGATGCGCTCTTCCAGCTGCTTTAAAAACATGGTCAGGATATTGCGGGTATGAATGAGCTTGGCGATTTCATCCGCCTCATCCGGCGGAAAACGCGCTAAAATATCCAGGCTGCTGCCCGACCCCAGCTTGGCCTCCAGAGTATTTAAATTGCTGCGGATGCTCGCGGCTTCCTGCCTTTTTTTATACAAAAAGCCTTCATCAAGACCCAGGTGAAGAATAGTGCGGCTGCCGAAGGCGGTGCCTATTTCGAGAGCCGAAATGCTCTCTCCGGCCTGAATCACGCCGCCGATGATTTTGCTGTTGCCGCCGGTGACCATCACGTTGCCGTCCGCCAAAACCTGGCAGTTAGTCAGCTCGTTGATCACGGAAATGTCGCCCGCCACATCAATGCGGGCCTTGCTGGCAAACAGGCAGGCAACATTGCCCCCGGCCCGAACCAGGCCCTTGCCGCCCATAACCAGGCCGCCGCCGATTTCAATATCCCCGCCGGCCGTAAGCCTGGCGTCTTCCACGGTCTTTTCCACCACAATGCTGCCGGGGCAATTTAAACGGAAACCGCTGATCACCGAACCTTTGACGTGGATGGAGCCGCGCTCCATTTCCAGGTGCCCGGTGTGCATGTCCACGTTGCCGTGCACATAGTAAACTTCGGAAACAGACAGCGCGTCGTCCTGCAAGATGAGCAGGCCATCGGCCAGGGCGTAATAGGAGCGCTTATCGTCGGCCAGGCGCACGTTGGTTCCGGCCCGAATGTGCAGGTTTAAGCCCGGCATATTCGGAATGTATCTATTGTCCAGGGTCCGGCCCGGGTGTCCGTTGGTGGGCTCCACATAGGTGGCGATCAAAGCGCCTTTGGCCACAGAGGGCAAACGGCCGCGCTGCCGGTAGTCGATGCGGCCGTAGGCATCGGTAATGCCGGCCTTAAAGCGCTGGTCCCGCACGTGCATGTCCAAATAGCCGTCTTGCCCCGGCCGGGGATTAAGGCCGCTGGCTATCAGCACGCCGTCCTGCGGCGAGCCTGAGCTTTGCGCCCTGGCGATAGCTCGTCTTAGAGTAAGCAGGCAGGGCGGCAGGGTAACGCCCATGGCCAAAAGGGCCTGCCGGATCCTGCTCACGGTGACGGGCCGCCCGGAAAAATCGCGGCCGAAAACCGTGCCCTTGAGCTCCATTTGGTTGGTCGTGGTGTAAAAAACTTCTTTAATGCTCAGATACTCTTCGCCCGCTTCCACCAGGCCGTGGCGCAAAGCAAAGAATTGATCACCCACCCGGGTAACGCCTTTTTCCGGGAAAGCCGCCGGCGCGGAGCCTCCCCCTGTCGCCGTCTCCGGCTGAACAACCTCGCCGAACAAATTCCGCCCGGCCTGCCCCTCGCCGCTGAGCTCAAGGTGGGCGAACATATCGCCCGGGAACACAGGAAAATTTGCATCTCCGGAAAACACCAACCGTGTGCCTTGGGCCGGCACAGGGGCAATGCCCCGCGCGATGACTCTGCCGGAAATGTTCTCTCCGCGCGCCTGGTCGGCCAAAAGGCCGTCTATGAGCTTATTGTCCGGGGGAAGTTTAATGCCGGCTCTGACCAGAGCCATTTGCAGCATATTGCGGGTGATCTCGCCCTTAAACTGCGCAGACACCGCCACAGTGGCGGTCATGGCGTCAAGACTGACGGAAATGCTGATGCTTGATGCGTCCATATAAACAGCCGGCCCCCGGCTAAATAATATACTGCAATGCCGCGACCTTTTCAACAACTAATAAAAAATTAAGACGAGCAAGTCGAGCAGACCAGCGCCTCCAAAAAACTTCAGGCCGGGAGCCGTCTGCCCCCGGCCTGAAGCCTTAATCCAGTGCAACCTTTTGATAAACGCGTCTTATGCGGGCACAGGCGCCGGGATCGGCGCCATCTCATCCGGGCTATTGACCGCCATACCTTTCAATTTGCCTTCCGCGCCGCAAACCGCGTTCAGTTCCCTCTGCAGCAGGCTGACAATGGTATAGCGGTTGATGGATTTCCCGCGCCAGCTGCAAAAAGCTCAAGTACAACTCACTGCTGCGCAGATAAAGACTCTCCGGGTCAATGCTTTGCAAAAGCTCAAGCTGAAAACGGTTACAGGCGGACGGCATTTATGAAAAAACTCCGGTCCGTCCGGAGTTTTTTCATAAATGCTCTAAATCCAAAAAGAACTCAGCGCGTGCTGCTCACCGGAAGATCTGCCGGAGCGGTCATTTGCAGTTTATGCTCAATCACCCATTCGGACTGTGGAGCCATGGTTTGCTCCCAGGAATAAATCTGTTTTTCGTCGTCCGCCTGCGGCGCCGGCTTAGAATCCAGGCTCAGCTTGATGCGCCCGTCGCCGGCCACAGGCTTGGCGTCTTCCACGCGCACCGGGATTTCCACTTTTCGCTTGTTGTGCACGGTAATACGCCAATCCCAAACCATGGTCCTATCCTTGCTGATCAGCCCGGTTTCATCGCTTTTGTTGTCCAAAAGAACCATGTCTGCAAAGACCATGGGGTCAGGCCCGAAGAAAACGGGCTCTTCGCTCAGAGGTGAAAACCCGCTCTGCCCTACGCTGGTGTTGTCCACCAGGAACAGGCCCTGCCCGTCGGGCAAATTGCGCGCGGCCGCGCCCTTGTCCACTTTTGCGGTAAGGAAGCCCTGCGGCCCGGTTTGCGGGCGCAAAGTCACCGAGAATTCAGCTTTCCAGTTATCCTCTAAAATGGCGAAACTGGTAGTTTCTCCGTTGGCCATGCTCTTTCCGCCCAGCTCCCACAAGGCGTAGCTGGTGCGCTGCACTTCCCGGGGCGGCGCATAAGATTTACTGGACTGTGAGCGCTCCATGGCGGCATCCTCCAGCAGGAGGGGCTCCTCGGGCATGCCCGCTGCGGACATGGAGAAGGACTGCATTTTGTTCAGCGCAGGCGGCTGCTCAAGGCCGATACGCCAGGGCCACAGACGGCCGGGCTCAAGGGCCAGGCCGGGCTGCACCGTGGCCAGGCTGAGGTTGGTGTTATCCCAGTTATAGCCGCTGCGCTGCCAAACTTCAGCGCTCATGGCGAATTTGACGGTCTTTTGATCGGGCAGGGCTTCCAAACGGTAGACAGGGCTCCAGCCGCAGTTATTCATAATGTACGAGCAGGCCAGCTTGTCACCGGCGTCATTTTCGCGCAAAAGCACGGCCTTAACCCGCCAGGACGGCGGCTGGCTGTTCACTTCATTTTCCAACCAAGCCAGCTTGGCGCGGGCTTTTTCCAATTGCCGATTCAACACCGCCGCTTCAGCGGCCAGAACCGGCACGGCTTTCTGCCGGGCGGCGTTAAGCTGTTCCAGTTCTTTGGCAATATTGGTCTGCGGCATAAACGCAATGTTCAGGCCGCTTAAACGGGCCTCCACAGCCAGGCTTTCCGCGGCGAGGGTTTGCTCTGCGGAGCGGGCCGCATCAAGCTCGGCGCGCAGGGGGTCAGGCACCGGGTCGGCCTCCATGGGCTTCAAAGCTTCGGAGTGCATGGACAGCACCCGGCCGCCCGTGAAATTCATGGTCAGGGTTTCCGGCCGGGCAGTGCCGGGCAGATAAACAACCACCTCTATTTCCTGCCCCTGCCCGGAGGCCTTGTCCAGGGTGAATTCCTCGCTGATCTCGCCCAGGTTGGGGTAAAACAGGGTCACCGATTTGGGGGAATCGGAAAAATAGGTCTGCGCGGCGGAATCAGGCAGAGCCAGCGCGAAAGACGAGGCTCCCAAGCACAATAGCAGGCATACCGCAATCTTAACCCATAGATGTCTGTACATAATAGTTATCCTCGTCAGATTATTTCCGCTCATCAGCCAAACATATAACCATCCCCTCCCTCCGTCGATACGGGTTAAGGAGGGGATGGGATCCGGGAAAGGGGAACCTAAAGGGCTATATACCCTTTTGGCTCCCCTTCCCCGGCGCGCTCACGCGAAAAAAGCTTAAAACAACTGTTTGAGCACGTCGTCGGAGACCGGCGGCGGCGCAACCGGGTCCACGGCCATGGAATCCATAATATCGCCCGCGCCCATGGCTCCGCGTCCTGTATTGGGGCCGGTGCCGGCCATGAACGGCATGCTCACGGTTTTGCCGCCCGCGGTGACCTGCTGCATGGTGATGCCCTCAGGCATGGGGAAATCATCGGGCGGGTAGCTGTCCTGAATCTGTTCCATATATTTGACAAAAGCCGGCAGGGCTGTGCGGCCGCCTGTTTCGCCGCGCCCCATGGGCGTCACCTGGTCGTAGCCCACATAGGTGCCCACCACCATATACGGGGTAAAGCCCATAAACCAGGCGTCCTGCTCATCGTTGGCCGTGCCGGTTTTACCGCCCAGAGGCCGGCCCAGCACCCTGGCCCGCGCGGCCGTGCCTTCATTGACCACGGCTTTAAGCAGGTTCTGCATAATATAGGCGTTTTGCGGCGAAATGGCCTGCGCGGTTTCCGGGGGGAAAACCGCAATTTCCTTGCCCCAGGCGTCTTTAACCGCGGTAATCAATCGCGCCTTCACCCTCGTGCCGCCCCGGGCAAAGGCGGTATAGGCCTCGGTAAGATTTAGGGGCGAAACCGCCACGGCTCCAAGGCTGACGGCCAGTTCATTGGGGAAGCGGGCATCCAGGCCCAAGGCCAACGCCCGGTCAATAACTGCGGGAATGCCGATTTGCTGGGCGATGCGCACCGTACATAAGTTCAACGATTTGGCCAGGGCCGTGCGCAACGTGGTGGGGCCGGAGAATTTGCCGCCGAAGTTTTCCGGCCGCCAGACTTTGCCTGTGTATGGGTTGACGAAAACAATGGGAGCGTCAAGCACCACGCTGTTGGCGGTAAAGCCCTGGTCCAGGGCCGCGGAATAAACCACCGGCTTAAAGGCCGACCCCGGCTGACGGCGCGCCTGGGTGGCCCGGTTGAACTTGCTGTCCTGGAAGGAATAGCCGCCCACCAAGGCCAGCACGTCACCGCTGGAAGCTTCTATGGAAACCATGGCGCCCTGCACGTCGGGGTATTGCTCCAGACTTAGCTGGATGACCGTGCCCGGCTGGATGGCCTGGGCGGAAACCAGGGGCGGATCCTGTTTGGGCAGAACCGAAGCCCAAACCACGTCGTTGACTTCGACAACTTTGCGGGCGTCGGTTATTTTGCCCGCGCCGTCGCCGCTCACCCGGATATTGGGCTTACGGCACCACCCCATGGTGGACACGGGAATATACCCGGAAAACGCGCCCACCCGCACTTTGGCTCCATCTTTATCCACTGCGGTGACCACAGCCTTGGCCCAGGCTTCGCCGCTGACTGCGGCATCGGTAAACGGGTTCCGGGTTAAAAACTCTTCAATCGCAGCGGGCTCCAGTTTTTCAATGGCCCCACGCCAACCGTGACGCTTGGTGCTGTCCACCAGGTTCTCGCGCAGGGCGCTTTC
>CBDTYX010000048.1:0-10444 GCA_965364745.1 uncultured Desulfovibrionaceae bacterium
CTAGCCGCCCCGTTTTGTTTTTGCCGTCCATTCCGGCCGGTCGGTCCGGCATTATTTGGTGGGGATGAGGCTCTGCAACAGGTCCGGCACATTCACAGGTTTTCCGGTATGTGCATTCATGCCGGCCGCCAGGGCCCGGTCCACGTCTTCTTTCATCACGTTGGCGGTCATGGCCACAATGCGCACTGCGATAGCGTCCGGCCTTTGCAGGGCGCGAATGGCTCTGGTGGCTTCGCAGCCGTCCATTTCCGGCATCTGCATATCCATAAGAATAAAATCATAGTAGCCCACAGGCGATCTTTCAAACATCTCCACGGCTTCCCGGCCGTTGGCGGCTTCTTCCATAACCATGCCGCTGTCGGCCAGAAGCTCAAGAATGATCATCCGGTTAATGTCCAGGTCGTCCACTACCAGCATTCTCTTGCCTGAAAAATCCTGCGGCTGAATAAGCACGCCGGCTTCGGCCAAAGCCGGGTTGGGGTTGACGGCGGCGCTATGCGCGGGCACGCGGATAGTAAAGAAAAATGTGCTGCCTTTGCCCTGCTCGCTGCAGAAGTCAATATCTCCGCCCAGGGCGTGCACGATGCTTTGGGCGATGACCAGCCCAAGGCCTGTGCCGCCGTATGAGCGGCTTACACTTACGTGGCCCTGTTCAAAGGGGCGAAACAGCCGTTCCGCCTGCTGCCTTGACATGCCGATGCCCCGGTCCTGCACCGTAAACTTGAAAACGCTTTGTCCGTCTTCGTGCGAAAGTTCTGCCAGCCACAGATCAATGTGTCCGCCCGGGCGGGAAAATTTCACGGCATTGGACAGGATGTTGATCAGCACCTGGTTGAGGCGCAGAGAGTCGGTAACCACATAGTCATGGTTGATGGGCCCGATGTGCCGGTCGATGGAAATCTGGTTTTCCTGAGCTTTGGAGCCCATCATTGAGACCACAAAGTCCAGGTTTTGGGTCAGGGAAAACTCCCGCGCCTCCAGCACCATTTTCCCGGCCTCAATTTTGGAGAAGTCGAGAATGTCGTTGATAATGCCGAGGAGATGCTGTGAAGATCCGGCGATCTGGCGCACGCAGCCGTCGATTTTTTGCAGATCCTTGGAGCCGCTCATAATTTGGGTCATGCCGATAATGGCGTTCATGGGCGTGCGGATTTCATGGCTCATGCGCGAGAGAAAGTCGCTTTTGGCCCGGCTGGCCGCTTCCGCGTCATTTTTGGCCCGAATGAGCAGGGTGGTGTCGGTCAGCACCAGCATGACGCAAATCTGGCTTTTGTGCGTGACGGGCAAATCGCCGGCGGGCATAAGCAGGGCCGAATAACTGCGCGTGTCATTGCTGCCTGGCGTCTCAAGCCGCACGTCCACGGAGAGCGGAGCATGCTCGCCAAGGAAGAGGTTGTTCAGCCCAAGTTCCAGTTCGGGCGAGTTTTGCGCTGCAATGAGGCGGGCAGGCAGGCCGTTGCCGCCTTCTTCAGCTTCATGCAGGGCTGTGAAGGCGCGCATGGCCTTGTTGGCGTAAAGCATATTTTGTCTGAAATCGAAGAACGCCACGCCTTCAGGCATGGCGTCGAGGTGGCGGGCCACTACATCCAAAGTGCTGTTCACCCCGGAAATAATGCGGTGGTAATCGCCCTGGTAGGCGTCGGGCAGGGCGCGCTCGTTAAGGCGGCCCTGGCGCGCGGCTTTCATAATGTGCTCAATATCGCTGACCACACCGGCAATGCTGTGGGCCATGGTTTCAAAGGCATCGGCCAGGCGTCCGATTTCGTCGCTCCGGGAAAGCATTTTGCGGGAAATTTGCAAGTCAAGGTCGCCGCGGGCCAGGTTAAGGGCGCTGCTGGTGATGTGCAAAAGCGGCCGGGTGAGAATGCGCCTGACCAGCAGAAAATAGATGCAGGAGAAAAATATCAGGGCGATAAGCATGGTGCTGAATACGATCAGGCGGTATTTTTGAACCTGCTCGTGCAGGGGGACGATGTCCACATCGGTGCCGAGAAAGGCCACCACCTCGCCGCGCGAGTTGAAAATGGGCGCATAAGCGTAATACAGCTCGCCGTAAGAGTCGTTGTAATATCTGGCTTTGTCGAAGCCTTTGCCTGTGGCCAGAACTTCGGCCGCGCCGTCATATTCGTCCTTGGTTTCATTGCGGCCCAGAGCGTATTTTTGATCGGGAAATTCCTCAGCCTGGGTGGCGTCGTAAATATAAGTGTACATGCCGGGAACTCCGGCGTCCGCCAGGATGTAGAAGTACTTCACATTGATTTTGCTGTATAGGGCGTCCAGGCGCGCGGCGAATTCCTCGTATTGGCGGTCGACTTTCAAGGTGCGGGCGTAGCGCTCCACAAGGTCGCCGTTGATGGCGTAGGCCACTTGGGCGTTGCTGCTCAGGCACAGCGCGTTGCCGTAGTTGTAAAACGCGTCCCGGTACATGCCGTAGCTGATGTACATGACCACAATGATCACCGCGATGAACATCAGGCAGGTGGAGGCGATGATTTTGGAAGCTATGCCGCCGGGAAGAAACGACGGCCGCCGGGCGGAGGCTATTTTTTCGGGGTGTTTGGTCTGCTTCATGGTAAAAATCGGACAAAGTTAAATTTCGGCTGATTTTAGTGGCCCGGCCGGGTAAACCCGATTTTAGGTTAATTTTTGTTTGGCGGTTCGGGAGCGCTGATTCGTAAATTTATCGAAAGGCCGCTTTTAGCTCTAACCTATAGTAAGTACTTTACTTTACATATAGCAAAGCAGGCGATCAAGCAAGCAAAATAGTCGTGCCCCACGCGGGATACAATGCAGGGACGCGCTTTAAACAAAAGCGAATCGGAAAGCAATGGAAAAGTATTTTAGAAAGTTCAAAAAGGCTTTGCGAACTTTTCAACTGGGAGAGCCTGATTTGACCGCGCACGGCCCAAGCCGGGACCGGCTTGCATCACGGCCGGGTTTGCGCGTTTTCGCGCGGGAAAACGCGCCGCCCGCGCGGGGGAGGGTGCAGCTTATTATTTGCGGGAGGTTTACGAACCAGGGAATGTCTATTATATAGTATTTGGATTTATCATTTTATTGCATGTAAGCAAAAAACAATGAAATTTTAATTCATTTTTGCGGCGACACCCGGGTTTGGCCCACTGCCGCAGGATTTGGGCCGAAATTGAACAACCCCCGATTTAGCCGGGAAAGGAAGGGATGCGTGCATGATTACAATGTATACCGCCCGTACTTCTGAAATAGATGAAATAGACGAGGCCCTGAATGAAATCAAAAGCCAGATTGATTTCGGCGCGCTTAAAAAAAATTCCGGGGGTTTGATTTTCTGCCACATCGATTTTGTCGAAAGCGGCGTGGTGGCGGCTCTTTGCGAGGCCCTGCCGTTCAATGTCATCGGCATGACCTCCATGGCCAATGCGGACGAGCACGGCTACAGCCTGTTCGACCTTTCCCTTACGGTGCTGACCAGCGACGAAGTGACTTTTGAAGCCGGCATGACCGACAGCATCTCCCCTGATAACTATGAGGCTGAAATCGCGCGGCTCTATGCCGATACCCGCGCCCGCACGAGCAGCGACCCGGCCATGATCTTCACCTTCATGCCCTATCTGCGCGATGTGGCGGGCTATGAAGTGGTCGCGGCCATGGACGCGGCCTGCCGCGGCGTGCCGCTGTGGGGTTCCATCACCAACAATATTGATTTCAACTATGAAACGGTGCAGACCATTTGCAACGGAAAAAACCTGCCCGGGGGCGTGGCCATGATGTTTGTGACCGGCCCGGTGGAGCCCAAGTTTATTGTTTCCTCCCTGCCGGAGCGCAATATTTCCAATAACCGCGGCATCGTCACCAAAAGCGACCGGGCGGTTTTGCGCGAGGTCAACGACCTGCCCATCCTGGAGTATCTGTCCGATATCGGGCTGGTCATCACCAAAGAAAATATCACCACCACGCCGCTGATGGTTCATTATGAGGGGGCGGTTGAGCCGGTGGCTCTGGGCTTCTACACGTTGTATGAGGACGGCTCGCTTCTGGCGGGCGGCGAATTGCCTGTGGGCACGCCGTTCGCGGTGGGCAGCATCGACGCGGACGGCATATTTGAGTCCGCCGAAAAAGGGCTGCGGGAGATATTGGATAAAACCGACAGGCAGGCGACCTTGCTTTTGCCGTGCGTGACGCGCTACATTATGCTTGCGCCCGATCAGGAGGGCGAGCTGCGTCTTATAAAAGAACAGCTTTCCGACGGCGCGCATCCCTTTATGATGGGCTACTCCGGCGGTGAAATTTGCCCGATGCTGGGGCAGGATGGAAAGTATTACAACCGGTTTCACAATTATTCGTTCTGCGCCTGCATTTTATAATTTGCCCTCTTGCACTGCTTAGGAAATTGTTGTGGGGGAGAAGAGCTTGAGCACACAAGACAAAGAAGCCGATGCGCTCTCTCGGTTGGCGCAGCTTGAGCGTGAAAACCGCAAGCTCCAGCGCGAGATCACCCATTTAAAAAACGCCGTGGTTCAGGAAAAACTCGCCTCCACGACGATTCTGAACCAGCATAAGGCCAGCACGTTCATTCAGCGTGAGCGGGAACGCTATCTGGCGCTTTTGCTGGCCAACTCGCCCAGCATTATTTTGTTTTTGAACCAGACAAACCGGGTGGAGTTCTGCACGGAGTATTTCATCGGCAAAGCGGGGTTTAAAGACGCCAAAGAGATCCAGGGGCATACTGTGGCGGAGGTGCTGGCCGATTTTCTGGATGCCGCGACCCACGAAAAATTGCTGGAACACATTGAGAGCGTAATTCGCACCAATGCGCCTCTTGCTTTGGATGCGCGTTTTTATTTCGATGGAAACGGCACGGCGGAAGATTTCGTGGGGCTGCTGGTGCCCATGACGGATGAGGAGCAGCACAGCAACGGAATTATGCTGATGTTTCATGACGTGACCGATCTTAAGCGCTCTCGGGAGGAAGCTCTGGCCGCCAGCAAGGCTAAAAGCGATTTTTTGTCCAATATGAGCCACGAAATCCGCACGCCCATGAACGCGATTATCGGCATGACCTCCATCGGCAAGCGGGAAACGGATCCAGAGCGCAAAAACTACGCCTTTGATAAAGATAGAGAGCGCGTCAACGCACCTGCTCGGCGTCATCAACGACATTTTGGATATCTCAAAGATTGAATCGGGCAAAATGGAGCTGTCGCCTATAGTTTTTGATTTTAAGCAAATGCTGGACCGCGTGCTCAGCGTGGTCACGCTCAAGATGCAGGACAAGGGGCAGCATTTTTCCATCTCCATAGACCCCCAAATTCCTGACATCCTGTTTGGGGACGATCAACGCCTGGCTCAGGTCATTGCCAATATCCTGGCCAATGCAACGAAATTTACGCCCGAAGGCGGCTCTATTGCCTTTAGCGTGCAGCTTTTGAACCTGGAAAGCGACTCCTGCGTTATCGAAATGTCGGCTAAAGATTCCGGCATCGGCATGTCCAAAGAGGAGCAGGGCAAATTATTCAATATTTTCCAGCAGGCCCAGGCCGGCACAGCGCGAAAATATGGCGGCAGCGGCTTGGGTCTCGCCATTTCAAAGCGCATCCTGGAGCTGATGGGCGGCGCAATTTGGGTGGAATCTGAAACAGGAAAGGGCGCCTGCTTTTTCTTTACCGTGCCCCTGGCCATTCCCGGGGACGCTGCGGCCTCCGCCGGCGGCGAACCGGGCGGAGCGCTGCCGCCGCCGGGAAGCAGCCAAGCCGACGCGGTTGATTTCTCCGGCAGGGTTATCCTGCTGGTTGACGATATCGACATCAACCTGGAAATTGCCGTCGCCCTGCTTGCCCCCACCAAGATCACCGTGGACACGGCCAAGGACGGCCGGGAAGCGGTGGACGCCGTGACCGCAAACCCCGACCGCTATGATTTGATTCTCATGGACGTGCAAATGCCGGAAGTGGACGGCCTGGAGGCCACCCGAATGATCCGGGAACTGCCCATCCCTCAAGCGGCGAGCATCCCGATCATCGCCATGACCGCCAACGTCTTCAAAGAAGACATCGAAAAATGTCTGGCCGCCGGCATGAACGGGCACCTGGGCAAACCCATAGTCATGGACGAGGTGGTGAGGGTGCTGTCGCAGTATTTGCGGGACGGGTAGGCGGCAAGAGCGGTGCGTTTTGCCCCTACTGCCGCTCGGCATGGCGAAGAGCTTTGCTGACGGTTGCTATGGCGCTATCCAGGTCAATCGGTTTGCCGATATGACCGTTCATGCCCGCTTGCCGGCACATATTGATATCGTCCTCCGTCACGTTGGCGGTCATGGCGATGATCGGCAGGATGGCGGCATCGGGGCGGTCTAGTTGGCGGATGGCCTTGGTCGCGTCGCACCCGTCCAATTCCGGCATCTGAATGTCCATGAGCACAAAGTCGTAGTAACCTGGTGTGGAGGCCGCGACCATGTCCAGGGCCTGGCGGCCGTTTTCGGCCAGTTCCATTTTCAGGCCCAGATCGCTGAACAGGGTTTCGGCGATGATCCTGTTCAGTTCTATATCATCGACGATCAGCGCGCGCATATTGGAAAAATTGATGCCGGCCGTTTCCCCGTCCGCGCTTTCTTCATGCTCCTGCCCCTTTTCAACCAGGGGAACGTTAATTGTAAACGAAAAGACGCTGCCGACCCCTTCTTCGCTTGTCACATCGATTGTTCCGCCCAGCATCGAGATAATGGTTCTGGACAATACCAATCCCACCCCGGCGCCCCCATGGCGTCTCGTCAGGCTGCCGTCTATCTGCTCAAAAGGTTTGAACAGGCGGTCCAATTTGTCCGCAGGAATGCCGATTCCGGTATCGGCGACTGCAAAACGGTACGTTGCGTGGCCGTTTTGTCGCACGGGCCTCTGCGCCGAAACGGTGACGCTGCCGCCGTTTCGGTTAAATTTGATGCCGTTGGAGACAAGATTGATGAAGATCTGCCCAAGGCGCAACGCATCCGCAAGCACAATATTGTCGCCCAGCGCGTCGAGTTCAGAAATAACGGTCACGCCATGTTTGTCCGCTTCCTGCCGCAACATGGCTAATACCGACGTTATAGTCTGCTTCAGAGATATTTTCTCCGGGCGTAGCTTCAGCGTGCCCTCTTCAATCATAGACAAATCCAGAACGTCGTCGATGATGCCCATGAGATGGGAGGCGGCGTCGTCTATGCTTTTCAGGCATTTTTGTATTTCTACCGGGTCATCCGTTTGTTTCGCAATATGCGTCATGCCGATGACGGCATTCATGGGCGTGCGGAGTTCATGGCCCATGTTCATCACAAATTGCAATTTCAGGCGGCTGGCCTCGCGCTCTTTATCCGCCGCGCTCTGCAACATCCTGATCCTGAGCTTTTCCTCGCTCAGATCCCTCACGCAGGTGACCAGGCAATCCGCATTGTTGTAAACGATTTTTTTCGCATAAATCACGGCTTCGAAAATATTGCCTTCCAGCGTCCTGAACTTGCAGTCCCAAGAGAGAGTTTCGTCGCTTTGCAGAGCGTCCATCAGCTTGTTGGCTATGGAAGGCACGCCGAAACCCTCGTTCAGGGCAAAACAGGCTGTCTTGGCCTTGTCGTGAAACCGAAACAGATTCGCCCAGGCCTCGTTGGCCTGAATTATCAGACGCTTTATGGGGTCGCACAAGGCGATGGGCAGCGGGGCTGCTGCAATAACCCGCTCCAGGCTTTGGTTGGCCAGAGTCAGATCGTCCTTCCGCCGTTCCAGATCTTCCACATCCATTCCCCAGACCACGACCGCCTTTTTGCCTTCATATTCGGCCGCCGCAATAGTGACCATATAACGCCGAACTTCCCCCGCATTGGTGACGACCTTCCACGGGAATTGTCGCACAGCCTCTTTTCCTAGAAGAACAGCATTCATGGCGTCGTCGTATTCTCCCATATCCCAACCAAGATCCGCGTATTTGCGGCGTATGTCGTCACCGACTCTGGTGCCGACGAAATTCCTGTGATAGCCGTTGTTTTCGACCACAAATCCGTCCACATGCAGGGCGTAAAAGATGGGAGCGCTTTCAATGATTTTTTGAATTCTGTCCTTGGCTTCCCGTGCCGCCAGCTCGGCCTCGAACAGTTTTGCGTTCCGTTTTCGCAGCAGCCGTATGCTGCAGGCCAGAATCGCGATGATGAGCATGCCCGATACGCCGACGCACACCAGCCCCCAGAACAGGAGGGGGTTAGTTTCGTACAGGCTCGGAGGCTTATTGAGCATGATCGAGTCTTTCGGCAGGCTTGAGGGCGCAATGCCGAATTTCAGCAGCATCGGGTAGTCGAATATCCACTTATTCTTTTCTTCCGGATCCCGGACGATCGGGGGAAGCGGCCCGCCCCGCAGCAGCTGCTGCGCCATTTCGGCTGCGGTCCTGCCCTGATTTACGCCATTGGTATATCGGCCGCCGATGGCCCCCAACCCCTGCGTTCCGTCAAAAAAGCCGAAAATCGGCCTGTCCGTGGAGACGGCCAGTTTGCGATGGAATTCTTCCTGCGGCATGTACTGCCTTTCCGCATCAATGAAATACGGACCGGCCAGAACGAGCGCGTCGTCGCCCAGCGCGGCGATCTGCGCGAAAAGATCGGTAAAGGTCAGGTTGTCATTGTAGACAATGTTCACGCGGCCGGCATAGGGAGCAAGCTGGCGTGTGATGTCTTGCAGCCCCAGCCTTCCTGTTTCCGTATACTCAGTGATGACGAAGATCTTTTTTGTTTCCGGGAAAAGCTGCAGCATCAGTTCAACATTTTCTTTGGCGGATATGGCTTCCGCAATGCCGGAAATATTATTTTTGATGCCGCCCAGCATGGAATCATCAAAATCATTTATCCCGCAAAAAATAATCGGATCTTCGGTAAACAGGATGTTATAATATGCTGAAACGAACCGCAATGCATCGTTATCTGAAATAATTATCGCGTCCACTTCGTTGGCCATGAAGTAATTTCGCAATGTATGCAGCGCTAAACCATACCTTCTTTCCTCATCAAGTATGCGACGCGAATTAAGTGTTATGGAATAATATGTAATAGACGGATCATTATGGAAAACCGAGTTTATTCCTTCGATTATTTTTTGTTCCCAGGCTGTTTCATTTGAATATGACGATATGTATAAAACTACCTTGACTTCTTTTTCTTTATGTATCTTATTATGCAATATTTTATCTATCGCGCCGGTTGCCTGCATCGCAGCCAAAGATTTTTCCAGATCCTTCGCCAGATCGGCGTGTTTTGCATTAACATAGATATAGGCGGGAGACCTGTCGATAATGCCGGCATATTCCGCATAATCCGGAACAACAAATTCTTTTCCTAACACGCTCTGCGTCAGTATCACATCGCACTCGCCGTTTTGCAGCGCCTGCAGCAATTCAGTCCAGGTGTGCTTCCTGATCACGCCCGGCAGCCCGTCTGGAATGTGTTTCTCCATATATGGCCGCTGATATAGAAAGCCGACGCGATATCCGGCCAGATCTTCCCAGGCGGTGAAGCGTTTTTGCGCCCCATTCGGGACAAAAGCCAGATAATTTATGTCTGCTATCGCCGTGTTGAGACGAATGAGGGAGGGGTGCTCTTTTTCAAGGCCGGCGGGATGAGCATACATGCCGTCGTACATGCCGTCGGCGGCTTCGGTTATGGCGGCGGTCTTTCCCATGGGAAATATGGAAATGTCCAGCCCGATGCGCTTCAGGGCGGCATACGTTACTTCATCTATGGACATATGTTGCTCATTGCTGACCGCAAAGCGAAGTTTTCCCGCATTTAAATTCTCATTTCCAAGGGCAGGAGAATTGAAGCAAAAGATATTTGATGCAAGAGCAATGAAGAAAAATATTACAGAGTTGGTTTTCATCTGTCCCAAACCATCTTATAAATCAAAAGCAGCCTGAATGGAGAAAACTTCTAGGCCTCCCGGTTCATTTCCCGCGTGAAGCGGAAATGGGCATTCGCCACGGGCAAGGGGAACGACTTGGGCCCCTTCTTCAAGACAATCTCAAGGGGCTGTGAGGAAGAAGGCAGGCCGGCACTCAATGGGCCCCGGACGGTCCTTAATGTGACCAGCAGGCATACTCCTATCCTTTTATTGCTTAATATAATCTACAACGCTTAAAAAGGACAAGTTTTTGTCAACATGTCGACATTTTTTGTAAAAGAAAGGAAATGGCGATTACCCGTTGCCCTGGCGACAAACAAGAAAGATGGGCCTTTTCGGGGGCCATGGGTAAGCCTCCAATTTTAGTAGCTTTGCAGCGCAGAGCCTATGCGGTTTGCTTTCGCTTCATAGCGCGGGGCAGGTCACTTCAGCCCCCCCCGAGTCCGGCCTGCTGCGCCGGTTATGGTTGAGAAAGCATAATTGCCGTGATTTATCGTAAATGATGTCTGTGATGCGTTGGGATTGGATGATGGGGGAAGCCATGAATATAGCAATAA